>DGQJ01000214.1:1187-5409 GCA_002389705.1 Bacteroidales bacterium UBA4417 | reverse complement strand
CACCAGCAACAGGAACTTCGAAGGGCGCCAAGGCCCCGGGAGCCGCACCCTGCTCGCCAGCCCGCTGGTAGCCGCAGCCGCTGCAGTAACAGGCGTGGTAACCGATCCACGCGAATTGCTTTAATCCTTTAAACGATCATTTTACCCTATTTAAACAACAAAAAAATGGCTTACGATAAATTCGAAATATTAACAAGTACCGCAGTTCCACTGCCTATCGAGAATGTGGATACCGACCAGATTATCCCTGCCCGTTTCCTGAAAGCAACCGAGCGCAAAGGCTTTGGTGATAATCTTTTCAGGGATTGGAGATACAATACGGATGGCACTCCTAAACCCGATTTTGTGTTGAACAACAATACTTACTCAGGCAAAATACTGGTTGGAGGCAAAAACTTTGGCAGCGGCAGCAGCCGCGAACATGCCGCATGGGCCATTTACGATTACGGATTCCGCTGCGTGGTATCGAGCTTTTTTGCCGATATTTTCAAAAACAATTCGCTTAATATCGGGGTGCTGCCGGTGCAGGTAAGCGCTGAATTTCTGGATAAGATTTTTAAAGCCATTGAAAAAGATCCGAAAACCGAACTGGAAGTTAACCTGCCCGATCAAACCATTACCCTGCTGGCCAGCGGCGATAAAGAGTACTTTGCCATTGATAGCTATAAAAAACACAACATGCTCAACGGGTTCGACGACATAGATTACCTGCAGGCCATGAAGGACGAAATACTGGCTTTCGCCGGACAGCTTTCAACATAGTAGCGTCTGTTTCTAATTGTGGTTTTAGCTTTCAGAGGGGGCGAATGGCGAGGGGAGAATGGGCGATTGTCTTCTCTGACTTCAGTCTTCGGTCTTCCGACTTCCGGCTTCCGTCTTCGGACTTCTGTCTTCCGGCTTGTATTCAACTCATATTAAACAAATTTAAACAGCCTCAAAATTAGTTTTCATAAAAAATTGTCAAAATGCCCGGTAAAGTACGTCACATAGAAATAATGGATACCACGCTTCGCGATGGTGAACAAACCAGCGGAGTATCATTTTCAGCTTCCGAAAAACTTACCATTGCGCAACTGCTGCTTACCGAAGTAAAGGTCGACCGCATAGAAGTTGCCTCGGCACGCGTGTCGGAAGGCGAGTTTCAGGCTGTCAAAAAAATTATCGACTGGGCAAAAACAAAGGGATTTATTAACAAAGTGGAGGTGCTCACTTTCGTGGATGGCGATACTTCGGTGAACTGGATGCTGCAAACCGGCGCCCGGGTGATGAACCTGCTTACCAAAGGCTCATTAAACCATTTAACCCACCAGCTGAAAAAAACACCCGAACAGCATTTTAAAGAAGTTGGCGGTGTGATTGCCCTGGCGGTAAAAAACAACATCGACTGCAATATTTATCTCGAGGACTGGAGCAACGGCATGCGCCACTCGAAAGAATATGTTTTTCAATACCTCGATTTCCTGGCTACGCAGCCCATAAAACGAATCCTGCTACCCGACACCCTGGGCATACTTATCCCGGCCGAAACCAGGGAATATATTTCGGCTATCGTGAAGCGCTATCCGAATATTCATTTCGATTTTCATGCGCACAACGACTACGATCTGGGCATTGCCAACGTATTGGAAGCTGTGAATGCCGGCGCCAAAGGTCTTCACCTCACCGTGAACGGGATGGGCGAACGCGCCGGTAATGCACCGCTGGCCAGCGCGATTGCTGTGCTCAATGATTTTGTGCCCGGTGTAAAAACTTCGGTGGTCGAAAAATCGCTGTATTCTGCCAGCCGACTGGTTGAAACCTTCTCGGGCCTGCGCA
This sequence comes from Bacteroidales bacterium UBA4417, assembly GCA_002389705.1. Taxonomy (GTDB): domain Bacteria; phylum Bacteroidota; class Bacteroidia; order Bacteroidales; family UBA4417; genus UBA4417. The sequence goes on along the minus strand of DGQJ01000214.1, from coordinate 3,594 downwards.
TACCGATGAACAAACCCGTGGTAGGCGAAAATGTGTTTACACAAACCGCGGGCATACATGCCGACGGCGACAAAAAGAAAAATCTCTACTTCAACGACCTGATGCCCGAACGCTTTGGCCGCCAGCGCAAATATGCCCTGGGCAAAACCAGCGGAAAAGCAAACATCGAAAACAACCTGCTGCAGCTGGGCATTGAGCTTTCGGATGCTGATCTGAAAAAAGTAACCCAGCGTATTATTGAGCTGGGCGATAAAAAAGAAACCGTTACCCAGTCGGATCTGCCATATATTATTTCCGATGTACTCGACAGCAGCACTTTCGAAGAAAATGTACGCATCGAAGATTATGTGCTGACCAATTCGCGAAACCTACGCCCATCGGCCACAATCAAAATAAATATAAAGGGCGAAATGACAGAAGCACACGCCCAGGGCGACGGGCAATATGATGCATTTATGAATGTGCTTAAAAAGATTTACAGGAAGAAATCGCTCGAATTGCCGGTGCTTACTGACTATATAGTTCACATCCCACCCGGAGGTAAATCGGATGCATTGTGCGAAACCATTATTACATGGCGAATGGAGAACAAGGAGTTTAAAACCCATGGCCTCGACAGCGACCAGACCGTTTCGGCGATTATCGCAACACAAAAAATGCTTAATATGATTTAGCCGGCTACACCGAAACCATTATCCCCTGATATAAAAACAATTCCGAATCTCAATAAACACTATGGCATCAAAACACATTTTAATAGTTCCCGGCGATGGCATCGGGCAGGAAGTTACGGCAGCAGGCAAAAAGGTATTAGACCGCATTGCTGAGAATTTTAACCATACGTTCACCTACGACGAAGCCCTTATTGGTCATGCAGCCATTGAAGTTACCGGCAACCCGCTTCCCGACGAATCGCTCGAAAAGATGAAACAATCGGATGCCGTTCTTTTTGGTGCCGTTGGCCACCCGAAATACGATAACGATCCATCGGCCAAAGTGCGCCCCGAGCAGGGGTTGCTGCGCATGCGCAAGGAATTGGGATTGTATGCCAATATCAGGCCGATAAAATTATTTGATGAACTGCTGAGTGCTTCTAGCATCAAGCCCGAGATACTGAAAGGTGCTGATATCCTCTTTTTCAGGGAACTTACCGGTGATCTGTATTTTGGCGAAAAAGGCCGGAAAAACAACGGCGATACAGCTTACGATATTGCCGAATACAGCCGCTACGAGGTTGAACGTATTGCGCATAAGGCATTTACCGCTGCCCGCACCCGAAGGAAAAAAGTATGTTCAGTCGATAAAGCCAACGTACTGGAAACAAGCCGTCTGTGGCGCGAAGTAATACAGAAAGTGGCACTTCAATATCCCGATGTGGAGCTGGAACACCAGTTTGTGGACGCAACCGCCATGTTGCTGATCAAGGATCCGCGACGTTTTGATGTTATTGTTACTGCAAACCTTTTCGGGGATATTTTAACCGATGAGGCTTCGCAGATCGCCGGGTCGATGGGCATGCTGGCGTCGGCTTCCATTGGCGACGGTACGGGTGTGTACGAACCGATACATGGCTCGGCACACGATATTACCGGAAAAGGGGTTGCCAACCCGCTTGCATCCATACTTTCGGCTGCATTGCTGCTCGATATTTCGTTTGGAATGGCGGCTGAAGCAGATGCAATTATCAAGGCTGTGGATGCAGTGCTCAAAGCAGGTTACCGCACCCGCGATATAGCCGATGCAACCACCGCGCCAGGTAAAATTTTAGGTACTGAGGCTATGGGCGACGAAATTTTAAAACACCTGTAATCAACCTCCGCTAGAACGGTTGCCCGGAAAATCACTTCATTTAAAATACACAAACCCGCCAGCTGGAATATGTAAACCGGCTGGCGGGTATTTTTTTACCACTCACATTTTTAAGCGGCGTATTCCTGCCTGATAATCTTTAGCTCTTCTACCAGTTCGAGGACACCTTCTTTCAGTTGACGGAAGGTATAATGTAGTCCTTCACTTTCTTTATCCCTTCCCATTTGCTCAAGTTCATAACAAAGCTCGCTGAGCTCAGGCGACATGTACGATACCACGCCTTTTAATCCGTGTGCTTTATTATTGATGGTTGCGTAATCGAGATTGCTGATGCTCTGCTCGAGTATTTCGAGTGTACCGGCATATTCGTCAAAAAATATATCCATTACTTCAACAATAATTTCGTTGTCGTAGTATTGGAAGTTCTCCTGGAATTTCTCCCTGTTGATCATGGTTGTGAGTGGGTTGAGTGAGTGAGTTTACAAGTATTCCGAAGCGATCAGACTATGGAAGCAAAGTATTCGATGGTTTTCACAAGTCCTTGTTCGAGTGTTATTTCGGGCGACCAGCTGAGTTCTTTTTTTGCCAGGCTGATATC
>DGQJ01000214.1:0-1139 GCA_002389705.1 Bacteroidales bacterium UBA4417 | reverse complement strand
CAGGTCGTCGACATACTGAAAACTGCGGGTCTGGCTTCCATCGCCGTAAATGGTGATGTCGTTACCCTTGAGCGCCTGAACTATAAAATTGGAAACCACACGCCCATCGTTGGGATGCATGCGGGGTCCGTAGGTATTGAAGATGCGTATGATTTTGATGCGCACATTGTTCTGCTTGTGGTAGTTTACAAACAGGGTTTCGGCAGCGCGTTTTCCTTCGTCGTAGCAGGCTCTTTCGCCAATAGGATTTACATGGCCCCAGTAACTTTCTACCTGTGGGTGAATATGTGGATCGCCATACACTTCGCTGGTAGAAGCCTGCAGTATTTTGGCCTTAATGCGTTTGGCCAGCCCCAGCATGTTTATGGCCCCCATCACCGAAGTTTTCATGGTTTTAATGGCATTGTACTGGTAATGTACAGGCGAAGCCGGGCATGCAAGGTTATAAATTTCGTCGACTTCAATAAAAAACGGCATGGTGACATCATGCCTGATAAGTTCGAAAAAGGGGTTATCGAGCAGGTGAACAATGTTTTGTTTCTGCCCTGTAAAATAGTTATCGAGGCAAACCACTTCGTTACCCTCGTTCAGCAGTCTTTCGCACAGATGTGAACCAACAAATCCGGCGCCGCCCGTAACCAATACCTTTTTCCTGATCATTACAATTTAGTATTTATAGCTTACTGTTTTAAAAATGTGCCGAAAACCAGGAACCTTTAATCAGGCTCCCGGCTTCAGCATGTTGGACTTAGCGGGTAGTATCGATACCTATGCAATAATAGGTAAATCCTTTGCGCTTCATTTCGGCAAGCTCATAAATATTCCGCCCGTCGAACACAACAGGTTCTTTCAGTAACTTGCGCACAATGTTGAAGTTAGGAAATTTAAATTCGGGCCATTCGGTAACAAGAACCAGGCAGTCGGCATCAATGAGGGCTTCGTACTGATCCTGCGAATACTCAACGGTATCGCCCAGTATGCGCTTCGCTTCGTGCATGGCAACGGGGTCGTAAGCTTTAACTTTTGCACCGGCTTCCAGGAATTTACGGATCAGCACCAGGGCAGGTGCTTCGCGCATATCGTCGGTTTGCGGTTTAAACGACAGTCCCCAGAGAGCCACGGTTTTCCCATTCAGGTCG
>DGQJ01000244.1 GCA_002389705.1 Bacteroidales bacterium UBA4417 | reverse complement strand
ATTTATTTCGATTATGGCGACCAAACCCTCGATGCCTTGTATCCTCCCTTGCAGCAAAAGGTTGATCAGGTGATGAAAACCAAAGGCTTTACAGGGAAAAACTGGGTTACAAAATACTTCCCGGGCAAGGATCACTCCGAAAAATCCTGGAACGAACGACTGGATGTTCCGGTAGTTTTTCTCCTGGCAAAATAAAATTATATAGTAGCTTTGCTTTAACGTTATCACAAAATGTAAAAGTCATGAAAAAAAACTTTATTATTCTGTTCCTCATTTTATCAGGAATCGCCAATACTACACAATCGCAGAATAAGGAAACAACTTTTAGCACTCCTCCCTCCTGGACCAAGAGCGCCATCTGGTACCAGATTTTTGTGGAACGATTTAATAATGGCGACAAATCCAACGATCCCAAACCGGAAAATATGGATGTGCCTTTTATGAAAATAAAAACACCCGAAGGATGGTCGGTAACACCCTGGACCTGGGACTGGTACCGGCAGGAGAACTGGGCGGTAAAAACAAGAAAACAATTTAATGATGCAGTTCAATACCGGCGTTATGGGGGCGACTTACAAGGTGTGCTGAATAAACTCGATTACCTGCAGAACCTTGGGGTTACGGCGCTTTTTATGAACCCGCTTAACGATGCCCCTTCGCTGCATAAATACGATGCCCGCAATTACCATCATATCGATGTAAACTTTGGCCCCGACCCGGTGGGCGACAATAAAATTATAGCCTCCGAAAACCCTGCCGATCCTGCAACCTGGAAATGGACTGCGGCCGATAAATTATTCCTGAAACTGGTCGCCGAAGCCCATAAACGCGGCATGAAAATGATCATGGATTATTCGTGGAATCACACAGGTACTTCGTTCTGGGCTTTCGAAGACCTGGTGAAAAACCAGGAAAAATCGGCATATAAAGACTGGTATAATGTTACCTCGTTTGATAATCCGGCAACACCCGAAAACGAGTTTGTCCACGAAGGTTGGCTGGGAAATAAATTCCTTCCCGAAATTAAAAAGGTTGATCTGACTACTGAGCGCAAAACCGGTCATCCTTACGAGGGCAACATTAATGAAGGCGCCAAACAACATATTTTCGCGGTGACCAAACGCTGGCTGGCGCCCGATGGCGATGTTCGAAAAGGGATTGATGGCTTTCGCCTGGATGTAGCCGATCATATCGGGCTGGGATTCTGGCGCGATTTCCGTAAGGTAGTCCGCTCGGTTCAGCCTGAAGCCTACCTGGTGGGTGAAATATGGTGGGAAACCTGGCCCGACCAACTGATGAATCCTGTGCCCTACACCAGTGGTGATGTTTTCGATGCAGTGATGTTCTACCAGGCCTACCGCCCGGCCCGGTACTTCTTTGCCCGAACCAATACTGAAATTAACGCGCAACAACTGAAGGACAGTTTGCTTTACCAATGGAACCGGCTGTTACCTGATAACCGTTACGCTATGATGAACACCTCTTCGACGCACGATTCGCCTCGCCTGCTTAGCGACTTTTATAATACCAACAAGTATAAATACCACGCAAACCCGAATGAGGATAAGAATTACAAAACCGGTAAACCCGATGCTGAAGCATACATCCGCTTAAAACTTTACCTTATTCATTTATTCACAACCGTTGGAGCGCCGCAAATATGGAACGGCGAGGAAATGGGCATGTGGGGCGCCGACGATCCCAACTGCCGCAAACCTTTGATGTGGAAAGAATACAAATTCAGCCCCGAAACACGCAACAACATACAGCCCGGGAAAAAAGTTTACGATCCGGTAGCCTTTAACCAGTCGCAATTCGACCTGTATAAAAAACTGATCAGCATCCGGAAAAACAACCCGGTGTTGAGTACCGGCGATTTCAAATTCCTGGTAACCGAGGGCAAAAAATTATCCTATAGCCGCTCAGAAGGCAATGATGAAATTATTGTGATGTTCAATCTCGAAAAGGATCAGCAGAAATTTTCGCTGCCGCAAAATGCCGGCTGGACAGACCTGATGACAAACAAAACTATTACCGGAAACAGCATTGTGTTGAAACCTTTAACAGCCGTTATCCTGAAAAAGACAAAATAAAGCAACACTGTTGCTGGCAAACGATCACATTTTCACGGAAGAGTACCTGCCTGCCGGAATGTAAAATTATACCGGCAGGAATAAAAATACTTACTTTTGCTACTTTCTAAAATTCAAACTTATGAAAAAGTTCAGCATTCTTTTTACTGTTCTTTCGTTGATTCTGACAAAAGGCTTTTGCCAGGTCGTTACCGTATCTCCCGCCTTACCTACCGACCAGGATTATGTGGAAGTGATTTTTGATGCCACGCAGGGCAGCGGCGGGCTGAAGGATTATACCGGCGATGTGTATGCGCATACAGGCGTATTAACCAACCTGAGCACAAGCAATTCCAACTGGAGATGTGTTAAAGCCGATTGGGGTGTAAATATCCCCGCCTGCAAACTAACTCCACTAGGGAATAATAAATGGAAACTGGTTATCGGACCATCAATTCGTGCATTTTATAACGTGCCATCTATAGAAATAATAAAAAAAATGGCCTTTGTTTTTCGAAGCAGTACGCAAGTTGGCGGTAAATGGCTCGAAGGTAAAAATTCTGACGGGAGCGATATTTTTTACGATGTCTTCCCGGCCAGCCTGAGCGTAACCATTACATCGCCCACCGAAAGTTTTCTTTTCCTGAACCTGAACCAATCGTTGAATGTTGAAGTCTCGTCGCTATTGGCTGACTCTACCTTATTATATGTAAACGGATCGAAAGTTGCCGGAACAAAATCAAATAAACTCAGCTATTCCATAACAGCATCCCAAAACGGACAGTTCCTCGTAAAGGCTGTCGCTAAAACCAGCACAGCAATGGTTGCCGACTCATTCTATTACTATGTAAGGCCCGAAGTAACTGTTGCCCCGCTTCCTGCAAATATGAAAGACGGGATTAATTACCTGAACGAAACTTCGGCCCTGCTCTGCCTGTATGCGCCGGGCAAACAATTTGCTTACGCAATTGGCGATTTCAATAACTGGCAACCCTCCGAATCATCGTATATGAAACAAACGCCCGACGGCAAACGGTTTTGGGTGCAGCTTGATGGCCTGGTGCCCGGTAAAGAGTATGTTTTTCAATATCTGCTCGATAACAATATCCGCATCGGTGATCCTTATGCCGCCAAAGTCAGCGACCCCTGGAACGATCAGTATATTACTCCCGAAACCTATCCGGGCATGATTGCTTACCCTGCCGGTAAAACTCAGGGCATTGCCACCGTGCTGCAAACCGCGCAAAAACCTTATGCATGGAAATCCTCAGGTTTTACACCACCGGCTAAAACCGACCTGGTCATTTATGAGTTGCTGGTTCGCGATTTTACCAGCCAGCATACTTTTCAGTCGGTTATTGATACCTTGGGCTACCTGCATAAACTCGGCATCAATGCCATTGAACTAATGCCTGTAAACGAATTTGAAGGCAACCTGAGCTGGGGATACAACCCGAATTATTATTTTGCAGTTGATAAATATTATGGTAAAGCCGAAACACTCAAAAAGCTGGTCGATACCTGTCACCAACTGGGAATTGCCGTTATCGGAGATATGGTGCTGAACCACTCGTATAATACATCTCCACTGGCCATGCTTTACTGGGATGCTGCAAACTCCCGCCCGGCTGCGGATAATCCCTGGTACAATGTTACCTCGCCAAATACAACCTACAGCTGGGGTAACGATTTTAACCACGAAAGTGCTGATACCAAACGACTGGTCGACAGCATTACTGCTTACTGGATGACAGAATTCAGGCTCGATGGTTTCCGATTCGATTTTACTAAAGGGTTCACCAACAAATCAGGCGAAGGATCGGCATACGATGCCTCCCGAATTGCAATCTTAAAACGAATGGCATCCGAAATGTGGAAACATAACCCGAATGCCTATGTAATTTTCGAACACCTTACAGATAACAGCGAAGAGAAAGAATTATCGGCTTTCGGTATCATGCTGTGGGGAAACATGAATTATAAATATGGCGAAGCTGCCAAAGGATCCAATGATAACGGAAACAGCGACCTTACATGGGGTTCGTACAAATCGCGCTCATGGACAAACCCCACCCTGGTTACCTACATGGAAAGCCACGACGAAGAACGAGAAATGTACCGATGCCTCAAGGAAGGACTTTCGATGGGGAATTACAATGTTCAGGATACGACCACTGCGCTGAAACGTGGCGGGCTGATAGTAACCTTTTTGTTTACCATTCCCGGGCCAAAAATGATTTGGCAATTTGGTGAGCGGGGATACGATTATTCCATTAATTACGATGCCGACGGAACACCCGACAGGCTTGCCCAAAAACCGCCGCGCTGGGATTATATGTCCAAGCCCGACCGTCAGAAACTTTATAAAATCTATTCGGACCTGATTTACCTTAAAAAAACGGATCCGCTATTCAGTACTACCGATTTCCAGACGGATCTGACAGGAACAGTAAAGAGAATAGGGTTAAACCTCAATGGAAAATCAGCCGTGGTGCTGGGAAACTTTGGGGTAAT
>DGQJ01000365.1 GCA_002389705.1 Bacteroidales bacterium UBA4417 | reverse complement strand
GGTACCATTTATGGAACACTTACCACACCGCTTGCACCTCAGAAACTGCCGGTAGCGCTGATTATTGCCGGATCGGGGCCCACCGACCGCGATGGCAATAACGTGAAAATGAAAAACAATTCGCTCAAAATCCTTTCCATGGAACTGGCAAAAAGGGGAATTGCCTCGCTGAGGTACGATAAAAGGGGCATAGCCGAAAGTAAAGATGCCGGTAAAAGTGAAGCTGAGTTGCGGTTTGATGATTATATTGCCGATGCCGCCGGATGGGTTGAAATGCTGAAAAAGGATAAACGGTTTTCGCAGGTTATTGTAATTGGTCACAGTGAGGGCTCTTTGATTGGAATGATAGCCGCAGCTAAGGCTGATAAATTTGTGTCGGTCGCAGGTGCGGGTCGTTCGGCTGATAAAGTGCTGAAACAGCAACTGGGAGCTCAGCCAAAAGAAATTCAGGATGTTTCGTTCCCGATTATCGACAGTTTAAAAGCGGGCAAAACAGTGGCAGATGCGCCTGCCATGCTTTATGCACTTTTCCGCCCCAGCGTTCAGCCGTATATGATTTCCTGGTTTAAGTACGACCCGGCACTCGAAATAAAAAAGCTCAGTATTCCGGCACTCATTGTTCAGGGCACCAATGATATACAGGTATCGGTTGAAGACGCAAAACTGCTGTCGGCCGCAAACCCCAAAGCCGGCCTTTTGCTGATTGAAAACATGAATCACGTTTTCAGGATTGTTACGGGTGACAGGCAGGCAAATATGGCAGCTTATGGCAATCCGGAATTACCAATTTCAAATGAACTGGTACAAAGCATTTCGGATTTTATCCTCAAGAAATAGAGTTGAGGAGGCGGGAAGCCAGGATTCGAATAAGTGAATCTGTTGGTTCTCTCTGCTACGATGCTACCGGGAAGGCGCCAGCTTTCCCGGTATTGTTTTATATTGGGATATTCCAGCCGGCAATTCCTAAGCCAATTACAGCTAAGGCGCACACAATGATCAATGCAGCATTCAAAGACGTTACAATTATTGGCTTTGGATGTTCGCCTTCGGTAAATATTTCGCGCACCACGAAGAAATAATAGTACACACCCACAACAGCCATCAGTATAGCAAACAACGAGATAAATAAATATCCTTTGCTGATTGACAGCACAAAAACCTGGTACTTGGCCATAAAGCCTGCCATAGGAGGGATACCTGCCAGCGACATTAGCAGGATAGCTGCNNGTAGCCAGCGAGTACACAAAAGTGTAGTACAAAAGTACCTGTGCCGAATGCTCATTCTGCGAAAGCATGGCCAGCATGATAAAACCACTGTGCGCTATAGATGAATAGGCAAACAGCCGTTTGAAATTTAATTGCCTGAGCGCGGCGAGGTTACCGATAAGCAGCGAGAGCCCGGTCATCACCCAGAGCGCTTTCTCGATGGGTACCGGCATAGGCAAAAGTCCTATGGTTAACAGCCTGTAAAATGCAGCAAACCCTGCTGTTTTTACTACTGTTGCCATAAAAGCGGTTATCAGGGTAGGAGAGCCTTCGTACACATCAGGACTCCAGAAATGGAAAGGCGCCACAGCCACTTTAAAGGCAACCCCGATAACAATAAACAGCAAACCTACCAGCAACATGGGAGGCAGATTACCATTAAACTGGGCAATATAGGCCTTTATTTCAGGAAGGTAAAAGGTTGCCGAAGCGCCGTAAACCAATGCTATACCGAACAGAAAAATTGTTGTAGCAAACGATCCCAGCATAAAATATTTAAAGGAAGCTTCGTTTGAACGGTACGATGATTTTTTGCCGCCAGCCAGTACATACAACGGGATCGAAAGTATCTCGATTCCCAGGAATAACATGATCAGGTTCGAAAAGGAAGTCATCAGGAATGCACCGACAAGCGCAAAAATCATCAGCGCGTATTGCTCAGCCACATGCAATTCCATCATCTTATAATAGTCGATGCCAAAAAAGAAAATCAGTATCGTTATGATAATCATCGACGCATTAAAGGCAATTGAAAAATTATCGAACACCACCATATCGTGGAAATACGTTGCCCCCAGGCCCCAGTCGCCTATGGTGAGATATAATGTTCCCAGCAATCCTGCAATGGCAGCCGGAGCCAGGATAGCCTTTTTCTTCGTCAATCCAAGGTATAAAAGTATTATGCCCAGGACTGTGGATAATATAAGTGCGCTCATTTACTTTTTTTAATCAGTATATCGTTAAAATTCTTCTAGTTCACAATGGGTAAGTATGCCGAACTGCTATGGAGCATGCTTTGCATACTGCTTACTGATATTTCGACCAGGTTAAAAACAGGTTGGGGGTAAACCCCCAGAACCAGTATGATGGCAATCAGCGGCAGCAGCACAATATAGTCTTTTACTCCAATATCAGTAATTGACGCAAAGGCAGGGTTTTGGTCGCCAAGCATAACCCGCTGGTAAGCATACAGCATATATACGGCACCGAGTATCATGGTTAATCCGCCGGCTACAGCAAACCAGGCTGATTGCTGAAACAGTCCGGCAATCATCAGGAATTCGCCCACAAATCCAGCGGTTAACGGTAAAGCAATTGAACCAAGAACAACTATTAGTAAAAGAATAGCCATGTTGGGCGCCTTCAGTTTTAAACCTCCCAGGAATGAAAGTTCAAGTGTGCCTGTTTTTTCTTCGGTAAGGTACACCATGTAGAACAGCGCAACAATAGTAACTCCGTGGCTGATTACCTGGAACAACAGTCCTTGCAGTGAGTAGTAATTAAGTACAAACATGGTGGCTACCATCAGTGATATGTGTGCCATCGACGAAAAAGCTACCAGTCGTTTCAGGTTGGTTTGCCTGAATGCGATTACCGAGGCATAAATTACGCCAATAAGGCTTAATACGATTACTGTATTTTGCCAGTACAACACGCCCAAGGGCACCACCGGGAAAATAAACCGCAAGGCACCATAAATACCCATTTTTGTCATTATCCCGGCCAGTATCATAACACCCTGTGTTGATGCCATGGTGTAGGTTGAAGGTTGCCAGGTATGAAACGGGAACATCGGCATTTTGATAGCAAAAGCTACAAACAGGATCCAGAAAAGCCAGATCTGTGTACTTCCGGGTATATTCAGCTGGCTTAATGCCGAAAAATCAGTGCTGTGCCCGCCAGGTGTTAACTGGTACAGGTAAATGAGGCCAAACAAAAGCAGTAAGCTTCCAGCCAGGGTATAAATGAAAAATTTCAGAGTGATATTTCTGCGTCCTTCACCACCCCACAACAACAGTATAAAGTACAATGGTATGAGGGATAACTCCCAGAATATGTAGAATAACACTGCATTCTGTGCCATAAAAACACCTAAGAGCGCCGATTGGGTAAGCATGATGAGCGCATACAACACTTCTGCTCTCTTTTGCCCGGTTTTAAATCCTGCCAGGATAATAAACGGGAAAAGCAGGTTGGTGAGCAGAATCATAAGCAGGCTTATACCATCGTATGCAAGCGAGAAATTAAAACCAATGGCATTGCTCCAACTTACTGTAAAACTCGCTGTTTGTACAGAAAAAGTCAGCGTAAGGGTTAAAACCAGATTAAGTATGGTCGAAGCCAGGGCTATGGTCCGCACAGTGGCCGCATTCCTGAATACCAGCAGGAAAAGGCTTGTGAACAAAGGAATTAAAAGAATTAACAGGAGTATCATGGCTTTAAACTGTCAGTATAAAAACAATAAACAAAAGAATTCCGGCAACCATGGCAAACAGGTAAAAACTCATATTACCCTGTTGCAGTTTCCGCAACAAAGAGCCGATATGCGAAGTAGCGGTTCCCACGCCATCCACGGCCGGATCAAGAACTTTATTTTCGACCTTATCAAAAAGGAAACCGGACAGAAAACCCAGTGGCTTTTCGAATAGGAATGCATACATTTCGTCAACGTAGAACTTGTTGTACACCACTTTGCCAAACCAGGGCATTGGCGCACCATCGGCTGCGGGAAGCTCAGCTTTTTTAACAAAAGTGTGGTAAGCAAAATAAATTACCAGTGCAAGGAGCGCAAGCGAAAGAGCAATTAATATAAGCTCGGTTGAATGGCTGATTTCTCCGCTTGAGTTTGAAACAACAGCTGTCTGCAGTAAGGTGTTGAACCCCGAATTTCCTCTGAAAAGAGACGGAATATTTATAAAGCCCCCGACAACCGAAAGTACTGCAAGCACAATCAGCGGGATGGTCATCACACGTGGCGACTCATGCGGATGGGCTTTGCTGCTGCGTTGTTCGCCAAAAAACACGAGGTATAACAGCCTGAACATATAAAAACAGGTAATCAGTGCACCGCCGAGAGCCAGCACATAAAGTATGATGCTGTGCTCGAAAGCTTTGGATAAGATGAGATCCTTACTGAAAAATCCTGAGAACGGAGGGATTCCGCTGATAGCTAGCGTGGCAGCGAGGAAAGTAAAGTATGTAAGAGGCATCTTTTTACGTAATCCGCCCATTTTACGGATATCCTGCTCGCCGCCCATGGCATGTATCACGCTTCCGGCACCCAGGAACAGCAGCGCTTTGAAAAAGGCGTGGGTGGTTACATGAAAGACGCCTGCCGAGTAAGCACCCAGTCCAAGGGCCAGGAACATATAACCCAGTTGCGAAACCGTTGAATATGCCAGCACTTTTTTGATATCATTCTGTTTCAAACCGATAATGGCAGCCATGATTGCTGTCGCAAGCCCGATTACAATGATAACATTGAGCGTAACTGGCGCCAGGTTATAAAGTATGCTCGAACGTGCAATCATATAAATTCCGGCAGTAACCATGGTAGCGGCATGTATAAGTGCCGACACTGGTGTTGGTCCTGCCATGGCATCGGGAAGCCAGGTAAAAAGAGGTATCTGCGCGCTTTTGCCCACAGCGCCAACCAGCAACAGTAATGTAATAACGGTTATAACAGGATTGCCGGCAGGGAGACCGCCTGCCTGGGCAAATATTTCGTTGAAACTTACTGATTTAAAAGTATAGAAGAGCAATATTATCCCGAGGATAAAACCCAGGTCGCCGATTCGGTTCATCACAAAGGCTTTGCGTGCGGCATAATTATAAGCCGGGTTTTTAAACCAGAAACCGATAAGCAGGTAGGAGCATAATCCAACGCCTTCCCANNGAGTAAATGTGTATCAATGCCCCGACCCCGGTAACAATCAGCATCATAGTAAGCGACAAATGATCAATCAGCAGGGCAAAAGGTATTTGCATGCCGGCAATGGAAATCCAGTCGAACAGGGTTACAGTTGCAGAGGTTATTCCCGATGACCTGAGCGAGAAGAACAAAATCAACGATACCACGAACGCGAGCGCTACCATGCTGCTGGCAATAATTCCCGCCTGATTGTGTTTCAATCGCTTATTGGCAAGCCCTGTTACAAGGAAACCAAGTAACGGCAGGGCAGGTACAAGCCATGCAAAATTTATAAACGGAACATAAGCTACCATTTCAATCGGTTCAAGAGGTTAATATCTACTGATTCAACATTACGCTTCATCATCACAACGATGGACAAGCCCACTGCTACTTCGGCAGCAGCCACAATCATGATGAAAAATACGAAAACCTGCCCGGCCGGATCGGAGTGATATGCTGAAAAAGCGGTGAGCAACAGGTTCACCGAATTAAACATCAGCTCGAGGCACATCAGAATGGCAATGATATTTCGCCTGAAGAGTACGCCCATTACACCAATACTGAACAATGTTACGCTCAGTACGATGTAATACTCCAAAGGAATAATTTGTATGGCGGAGGTTATCTGATTCATCTGTTTTTTTTTATGTCTGATTTCTTACTTGACGTTTTTCGAAAATATTTCCGCGATTTATCTTTTTAACTCAGTCGGCAGTTTGTTATCTTACTGAAGTTGTGCTGGCTTTAATCGTCGTCGTTGGGATGGTCTTTTTTACCGAACATTACTGCGCCAACCATGGCCGACAGGAACAGCACCGACGATAATTCGAATGGCAGCAGGAACTCGTGGAATAATGTTTTGCCCACGTTTGATACCAGCCCGATTTCACTTGTAAACGGGTAGCGTGCATGAATTTCGAAGGTTTGCCTGGTGGCTGCCAGCAATACCAGGAAAAAGATACCTCCTGTAATTACGGCCATAATACGGGTGAGTTTCGATTTCTGCGGAATGATGGCTTTGTTCAGGTTCAGCAGCATAATTACAAACAGGAACAAAACCATGATAGCTCCCGTGTACACAATAATGTGCACTACTGCCAGAAACTGTGCATTAAGCAGTATGTAATGCCCGGCCATGGCTATAAAGCAGATAATCAGGAAAATTACATTGTTGATCGGGCTCTTGGAAAAAACCACGAACAATGCGCTGATCACCATGATGGCCGAAAGCATGAAAAAAAGAAATATCATTTTCTGTGAGTTTATTGTAGTAGTTAGCCTGTGTCTATTTGTTATGAGCGTACTTTTTGTTTTCTTTAAATTTCCGCACTGCGTCTGTCTGCCTTGCCGATATATCGATGCGTTTTTCAGGATCAAGAGGCTCGACAAGGATATCTTTCCCGTAAACAAATGGCTGTCTTTTATACTGCGACGGTACAATACGGTCAGTAAGGAAAATGGCTTCTTTGGGGCAGGCATCTTCGCAATCGCCGCAAAATATGCAACGCAGCATGTTGATTTCATAAACGGCAGCGTACTTTTCCTCGCGGTACAGGTACTCCTCACCGGGTTTACGTTCGGCTGATATCATAGTGATGGCTTCGGCCGGGCAGGCAACGGCACACANNCGATATACCTGGCTGAATTCGCGTGTTTGTTCAGGATAGTTTATAGTCGATTTTTTACGAAAAAAATGCGACAAGGTTATGGACATGCCTCGCAGGATGGCAGGAAGATATATCTTTTCGAGAAAAGTCATTTTTTTGTCCGAAACCACTTTCGACCTGTTGGTTAAATTTTGCATGGTGTATCGGTTAAAACAATTCGTTAAGGTAATAAAAAACTCCGGTAGCCAGTATGTTGAAGATAGCCAGCGGTATCAGCCCTTTCCATCCCAGGTTCATAAGCTGGTCGTATCGGAAGCGGGGCAAAGTCCAGCGTATCCACATGAAAAGAAAGATCATGAACAATATTTTCATGAAGAAAAAGGCAGTTCCCAGCAAGGTTACCGCATTGGGTGAAAGGCCAAGTTGGTGGATAAACGGCATGTTGTAACCACCCAGGTAGAGCGTGGCAATTACAGCCGACGAAATAAACATGTTGATGTACTCGGCAAAGAGGTAAAACCCGAGTTTCATCGAACTGTATTCAGTATGGTAGCCCCCGACCAGCTCTGTTTCGCACTCGGGCAGGTCGAATGGCGCACGGTTTGTTTCCGCGAAAGCACAGGTTAAAAAAAGCAGGAATCCCAGGGGCTGGTAAAAGATGTTCCAGTGCATGCCATGTTGTTGTTGCACTATTTCGTGCAGACTCAGCGAACCTGTAGTTATCACCAGCGCAACAATCGACATACCCATGGCCAGTTCGTAGCTTATCATCTGCGAAGCAGCCCTGATGGAGCCGTAAAGCGCATATTTGTTGTTCGATGCCCATCCTCCAATCATGATGCCGTACACACCAATGGATACCATGGCAAAAACGTAAAGTATCCCGATATTCAGATCGGCAATCTGCATCGAAAACTCGCGCCCGCCAATAGTAAGGGTACCTCCCCAGGGAATAACAACGCCGGTAAGCAAGGCGGTAGTCATGGCAATGGAAGGCCCCAGGATAAAAAGGAACCGGTTAGCCGAAAGGGGTATAATTTCTTCCTTCATAAACATTTTAACCCCGTCGGCAAGGGGTTGCAACAGCCCGAAAGGCCCGGCCCGGTTGGGCCCGCGGCGATCCTGCATAAAGGCAGCCACCTTGCGTTCACCATAGGTTGAATACATAGCCACCAATAGTGTAACCAGCAGAATGATGAAGAGAAAAATGGTTTTATAAATGTACAATGTCCAATCCATGCGAACTTGTTAGGATTTTAATGATGAATGTGCTGTTTTCAAAATTCAGTACCACAGTTTATACTATTCCGGTTTAGGAGGTTCTTCACCGGCAGGTTTAAGGTTTTGATAGTGATTCTGCGAGATGACTGAATTACGTTTAATGTTTCGGGGACCTTCAATTACCCAATCACTGACTTTCTTTTTCTGAAAGCGGCATTCGTTGCAGATAAATTCTTCCAGCTCGCCGTAAGTGTCCTTGCGACCGGTTACCCGCAGAATTTCTTCGCCTTTGAGCCAGACTACCGTTTTTCCGCTACAGGTGTTGCAATCGCGGTGTGCATCCATGGGTTTGGTGAACCACACCCGGCTTTTGAACCTGAAAGTACGATCGGTTAAAGCGCCTACCGGGCAAACATCAATCATATTCCCCGAAAAATCGTTATCCACCGCATTTAAAATATAAGTGCTTATTTCGGAATGATCGCCACGATTCAAAACCCCGTGTACCCGTTTATCGGTAAGCTGATCGGCTACTTTCACACAGCGGTAGCACAAAATACAGCGGTTCATGTTTAGTTTTATCAGATCGCCAATGTCGATAGGCTCGAAAGTCCGGCGTTCTTCTATGGTATTGGTTTCTTCGAGGCCATGTTCGTACGAAAGGTCCTGCAGATGGCACTCTCCGGCCTGGTCGCATACGGGGCAATCGAGCGGGTGGTTCAGCAGCAGGAACTCGGTGATGGCGCGCCTGTTTTCCATCACTTCGGGCGATGTAGTATTTTGAACCACCATGCC
>DGQJ01000158.1 GCA_002389705.1 Bacteroidales bacterium UBA4417 | reverse complement strand
AACTGGCTGATGGCTTCCTTTTGCCGTTCGTTTACTTTCTTTTCGATGCTCCCGAACCCGGGTGAGCTGTAAGCACCTGATACCATAACATTACCCAGGTCGGCCAGGTTGGTGGCCATACGGGCGTTGGCGGCCCAGCCTGACTTTTCGTTAAAATCGGTGAGCCTGAGTTCATTTACCCATACTTCGGCGCACTTGGCCTGGCCATCGTCGGTATTAAAAACCTGTGGATTACGTTTCGGGTTCCTAACGCCGATCATCATAGCCCTTACATCACTTAAGCTGGGAGAGCCCATAACCGTAATTTTTATCTTTCCGTCGGGCCCATCGGGCAGGATGAAAGGATTGGAGGTATTGATAACCGATCCGGGTACATTCATCAGTTCATTCCGGAGGGTTTTTGCGTTCACCAGTTTGGCCAGCTCAATATCCATAATGTTTTCCTCGGGCCATATCGCATTGGGATCGGCAGTTCCCCAATCGGTAAGTTTCAGCGGTATTTCGTACTCGTAATAGTTGTTCGTAAAATCGGAACCCAGCCTTACAAAAACATTCAGGTCACCATCTTTAAGCGCATCGGTTTTGTACGATTTTTCACCATGAACATACATTTTGAGATTTTTGTAATCACGGAAGTCGAAATCGGTTGTTTTATAGGTTCCGCGGGCGTCGCCATCGAGCAGGTTACATACTTTCATTACCATCGACTGTTCATTCAGTTTCTGGTAATTTTGGGTAGCTGCATTAATTTCGCGCTCAATTCCGGGGGGTACAACATAAGGTATAGGATCGCGGCTTCCGTTTTCCTCAATGCTCACAGTAGAAATATCATACGAAGTGGCATCCTGGTTGGGATCGGGAATATACTCGCCCGGGGTGAGCAGGCTGTAGTTATATTTGCGCCACTCGCCACGCTCCAGTTCAAAAGATGCAAAGCGGCAAACCACGGCAGTATCCCAGTCCTTGAAGAACATACGGATAAACCGGATAGATTTAAAATCCTGGATGCTACCCACAACTTTATCGGGTTTCTGAACAGGTATTTTAAACTGGTACCATTTAACGCCTCCCGGATCGCCATTGGCAAGTTTAAAAGGATTTTCGATACCCGACTCATACATGTCCGTAATGTAATTCTCACCTACCTTCATGTTTTCAGGGCGAAGATGGACTACATACTGGAAATATCGTTCCTGGTCGCTCAGGGTATTATCGTTGTTCAGATCTTCAACATTCGGGTTCCGCTGCCCGATGGAGTTGGTATTGTTGCTTTCGTTGGCTGGTGAGTTTCCATCGGGACCATTGTAAAGCTTATATTTCTCGGTAATGCTGGCATATGCAGGATCGGTATCATATTCGCCTCCTACAAAAGAATGAAAGTTATCGCTCGAAGGATCGTTGCTGGCATTGATATATGCCTGCGAAGATGCACCGTATTTCTGTAAGATCCGCTGGAGGTAATTTGCATCGAAAAATGATTTTTCGTCGTTGCTGGGCAAACCGTCGTATCCCACATCCTGGTAAGGGCGGCTTCCGGTTTTACTGTCGAACGATTGCGTAAGCGCCTGTTTGGTTGGCACCCGGCCCCAGTCGGTAGTATCAACATCGGTAACCAGTTCGGAGGTCGGGAGCCCGTTTTCGTAAGCTTTACGCCCGTCGCGCAAAATATCTTCCGAAATATCGCCCAGGTTAAAATACAGTTCACCTCCTTTCTGGCCCAGAGGAGTCGACGATTCGGTAAACGGATCCATCAGCCAGAAAGTAATATATTCAACGTTGGAAGCATCAAAATCGGAGGTTTCGAGTTTGCGCATAATCCCGCCCCAACGTGTATAAGGATCTTTAAGTTTCCCGCTTTCATCCAGGAGTCCGCGGGCATACTGTGGCTTATCGCCCACATCGAAGTTGTACGGGCCACGCTCATCAGGGAAATACGAAACGTTGAACATATTGATATTCAACGGCTGGTTATACTGGTTTTCTTTATTGGGAAACAACTCATTTTCGTAAACCACGCGGGTTGAATTTCGCGAAAGCTCATCAGCAGTAACATTACCCGGCTTACGCGAATTCGATTTATCATAAAACACCGTTGGATCGATGGTATACCACGCCATCATAGCCCTGTTGTAACCGTAGGCCAGGTGAGTACCCGGGGCTGCTTCGGGAAACATATCGCGGGTAGTTTGTCCCTGGGGAGTGCTGGCAATTGACCAGGAGGCGATGTTGGTAAGTGAAATCGTCGATTTAGCCCCCTCGAAATCATCGATATAGGAAGTTCCGGATTTACCTACCGCTTTTGAGTGACCCGGGATAAACTGGGCAAATTCGGCGTCCAGCCTTAACTTCGATGGGGTCTTGGTACTGTAAAAAGGAAGTTTGTCGACAAGCTTGGTGATGAAATCAGCATCTTTCTGGTAGTTAACACTGGCGCCCCAAATGGTATTCGAGATAGGTTCATCGCCATAGTTGGTCTTTTGGGTGATAGGCCTTTCGTAAAGGTTCAGAATGGTACCTCCCAGCAGCAGATCCTTGTTTACTTTATAGTCGACATGAGCCCCCAGCAGGGTTTGACTGAAAACATTGAACATGGAGTTGTTTTCAGTCTGAATATTGATTGGTGTTCCCGAATTCAGCACCCCTTCGTTTATAATTTTCACGCGGCCCAGGGTATAGTCAACCGTATAATCCACATTTTCGACCAGTTGAACACCACCTGCCATTACTTTTACCGAGCCCTGCGGCACATTGAGGGCATTGAGCGAAATTTCGGATCCTGATTCCGATTTATACTGCCCTTCCATGATGTATTTATTCTTGTCGGGGTATTGCTGGGCGCCCGTTTTGGTCATGGAGTACAGCGAATCGTAGCAATACTTGTCGGCAAGGGCTTTATCGCTGATTTTGCTGCGCAGGTAGCTGCCGAAAGGTTCGAGAACGGTGTAGAAAATCCTTCCGTTCGACGACTGAATGGTACCTCCGTTGCGTGCAGCGTTATCCACAAAGTCGAAAACCCCGTCTTTGGCAGGATTAAGCTGCGGATCGAGTTTATCGAAACCAAACACTTCAATAAGCGGAACACCTTTGAGGCCGGTAAGCCTGTCGTCAGTAAAAAAGCCGGTAGGCACAGCGTTGCTGTTACCGGTGTATAAGATATTGAGGAAAAAGTCTTCTTTATTTACATTGTAAGCCCCCAGGTTGTAAACGTTCTTCATCATCAGGTTCCAAAGGGGGATGCGGGTGTTAACAGCTGTACTCTTAAGCAATTTAACAAAAAGGCAGCTGTTGGTGGGCACACCCTGGTCGGAAAATTCACCCACCTGGTATGTTTTATTGGAAGGGTCGCCGATGATGGTATACTGGTAAGCTACAGCNNTTACGTGCGCTTTCAATTTTCTCGAAATCAACACCCGGTACATATCCTTTCTGCGTGATAAGGTAATCCGATGCAACGTTTATATTCCTTGCCTGCGCGGTATCGAGCTGGGTGAGCAGGTCGTTGGCACCGTTATCCGGGTAGGGTTGCTGCGACAGCGGTTTTACGGTGGGGTTGTAAGGCCTGGTTTCGCCAACATCCTGAAAAGCTACCAGGTTACGGTTTTCGGTAATGGCCGCACCAATGTTTGTAACCCATACTTCAATTTTTGTAATATTGATATTGGAAGTAATAACCGGCAAGGTGGCTACTGCGCCTTCGTACTGCCCGCGAAAATACTGGCCNNTGGGTTTGCGCGCCGCCCTGCACGGTAATATTCTGAACCTGGCTCTGCTGTTGCGAAAAAACCCCGGTAACGGTTGCTTTACCAAACTGCAGCTGTGTTTTTAAACCGAATAAACTCTGGCTGCCAGTAATCAGCGAACTGTTAATAGGCATGCTGATGTTACCGGCTTCGATCAGTTTTATGATTTCATCTTCCTTGCCTTCGTACTTGAGTTTCAGCTTATTTTCGAAATCGAAAGTTGCCTCGGTATTGTAGTTGGTGTTAAATTCGATTTTATCCCCGATTTTAGCCTGCACACTCATCTGGATTTTCATCCCGAAATCGAAATTGGTGGTGCGGCGCAGGCTTTGGCTGATAAACGGGTCATCGCGGCGGTTCGAAAGAATTCCGAAGGTAAGTTCAGTACTTCCCTGTGGCCTGATATCGATGGTGTTTCCGCCGAAAACGCGGTCGAAAAATTCGCCGCCTACCCGCAATTGGGGGATTATGCCCAGCCTGGTGGCTGCAGAAGCGCTGTTTGCCCGTTCCTGCCAGTAGTTGTCGAGCGCGCGGCGGGTATCCCACTTACGGTATTCGTCGAAGGTAAAAGAGGCCGGGTTGCGGTAATCGAAGGTCCCGATTTTGCGGGTGATGGTATATTCTTTGCTTTCGGGATCGTAAATAACGTCCTGTTTTATATTCGACGGGTCATTGAGGTACAATCCCCCGGCAGGCTTAATATCATAGGGATTCTGGCTTTCAGGAATCGGGAAACGCAAGGTTGTATCTTTACCTGTAGTATCGGGAAGAGCCAGGAAGTGGCCGGATTGGAGTTTACCAGCAGATACCCCAAGCGAATCGCTCACACCCCAGAACAGGGTAGCAAGCAAAGTAAAGAAGGAGAGCCTGAACAGGTATTTGGTATAGCGCTTCAAACCGATTGATTCTTTGTCATTTAATGCCAACCTGCGTGGGTGGGCTTTTGGATTTATCCTAATTAAATAAATAAAGATGCTGCCGATATCCTTAAAGAATTTTCAGCGCATTTTTAATTAACTGGTCAACCGGCAAGGCACCTCCGTTGGCTTTTATCACCTGGTCAAGGGCTTTCTCGGCAACCGGCCTGTTAAAGCCAAGCATTACTAATGCTGATAACGCTTCATGTTTGCCTGTATTGTGCGCAGATATTAAATTTTCACCCTCCGGAAGGTCCTTCATGATTTTGTCTTTCAGGTCGATGATAATGCGCAGTGCCGATTTTCCGCCAATCCCCTTGATGGATTGCAGCAGTTTCACGTTCTCGCGGGCAATGGCATCGGCCACTTCGGCAGGCGTGAGCGACGACAGAATGAGCCTTGCGGTATTGGGCCCTACACCCGAAACAGAAATAAGCTGCTGAAAAACATGCCTTTCGCTGGTATCGGCAAAACCGTACAGCGTGAGCGCATCTTCGCGCACTATCAGGTGGGTGAATAACCGGCACGATTCTTTGCCTTTGATTTGTGAATAGGTATTGAGTGAAATGCTGATGGTGTAGCCTATGCCCTGGCATGCCAGCACGGCTGTGGCGGGATTCAATTCAGCAATTTTGCCTTCGATAAAAGAGTACATTCAGAATGTATTTTATAAACAATGAGGTAATTACAACATGCCGGCATATACCTGTATATAGCTGCAGTAGTTTTCGCCTAAAGAATTGCACCGTCGAAAAGTGTTCTCAACAACACAAATAATCTTATAGTTGCTGCAAAAATAGCGATTTAAGGTTAATAATGAAATTTGTATCACAAGTGGCAACCACCTGCTATTTAGCAGGAAACGCCAAAGGAAAATGATAAAAAATTTATGCGGGCTGAAGTATTGTGGCAAGCCGGTTTTCACCCAGCTATCTTAAAATCTCATTTTAAATACAGTTGAAAACTCATGCCACTGCATTTGAATTTCACCCCGAATTCAACAATTTAATTTAGAAGCGTTTCAAATTGCCTGATAATTTGTATATTTGAGTGAATTGCAGAAAATATGCTCTTCTTTTACTGTTAATTTGTACAGGAAATATGCGGCTGATACTCCATTGGAAAACAAACGTTTATCAGCGAAAAGCACTGAAAACCTGTTGCATCATGGCACTGAGCTGATGAAGTCCGCCTGCCTGCATTACAGATACCAGTCTCCAAAACTATAAATCCCGATATCTTCAATCGAAATCAGAACCAGACCTTCAAACCCTATAAATCAAATGAAAACTCTCATCCAGAAAAATGCTCTGACCTACCATGCTGAAGGGCGCCCGGGGAAAATAGAAGTAGTACCCACCAAACCCCACAGCACACAGCGCGACCTTTCGCTGGCATACTCGCCGGGTGTAGCCGAACCCTGTCTCGAAATTAAAGCTACCCCAGAAGATGTTTATAAATATACCGCTAAAGGGAACCTGGTAGCGGTGATCTCAAATGGAACCGCTGTTCTGGGCCTGGGTGATATAGGTCCCGAGGCCGGCAAACCTGTAATGGAAGGCAAAGGACTGCTTTTTAAAATTTTTGCCGATATTGATGTGTTTGATATTGAAGTTAACGAAAAGGATATCAGCCGCTTTGTTGATGTTGTAAAAGCCATTTCGCCAACTTTCGGAGGCATAAACCTGGAGGATATAAAAGCGCCCGAATGTTTCGAGATAGAGGAACGCCTGAAAGCAGAACTGGAGATCCCCATCATGCACGACGACCAGCATGGCACTGCCATTATTACTTCTGCCGGACTGTTGAATGCCTTACTGATTAATGGCAAAAAAATTGAGGATGTAAAAATTGTGGTCAGCGGCGCCGGGGCTGCAGCCATTTCGTGTACGCGGCTTTATATTAAACTGGGGGCACGCAAGGAAAACATCATCATGCTCGACAGTAAAGGCGTGATGAACCATAAACGCACCGACCTGAATAAATACAAAAAAGAGTTTGTTACCGACCGCGATATTGATACGCTCGAACAAGCCATGGATGGGGCAGATATGTTTCTCGGTCTTTCGGTGGCTGGTGCTGTAAAGCCCGAATACCTGATGAAAATGGCTCCGAATCCCATTGTTTTCGCACTTGCCAACCCGGTACCCGAAATATCGTACACCGAAGCCAAAACCGTACGCCAGGATGTTATTATGGGAACCGGCCGCAGCGATTTCCCCAACCAGGTAAACAACGTGCTCGGATTTCCCTATGTATTCAGGGGTGCACTCGATGTAAGGGCTCGTGCCATTAATGAGGAAATGAAGCTGGCTGCCGCCTATGCCCTGGCCGAACTGGCTAAAATGCCGGTGCCCGAAGAGGTGAATATTGCATACAACGCCGGCAACCTGAAGTTTGGAAGCGAATACATCATCCCTAAACCAAACGACCCGCGACTCATACTGTTTGTAGCCACCGCTGTGGCAAAAGCTGCCATGGAAACCGGTGTAGCCCGCAAACCTATTACCGACTGGCCTGCTTACGAGGCTGAACTTACCAAACGTCTCGGGCTTGCCAACCCGTTAATAAAGCAGATAAAAGCTCGCGCGCAGTCCAATCCGAAACGCGTGGTATATGCCGAAGCTGAAAACTACAAGGTGCTGAAGGCTGCCGAAATTGTGCTCGACGAAGGTATTGCCATCCCGATTCTGCTGGGCAACAAAACCATTATTAATGAGCTTATTACCAGGTATGACCTCGAGTTGCCGGGTGTTGAAATTATTGATCCCACCAAAAAGGAACAACTCGAAATGCGCCAGCTTTTTGCCGAACAATATTACCAGAAACGGCAACGCCACGGCGTAAATGCCCAGCTGGCCATGGATTTTATGAGCCACCGGAATTTCTATGCGCCCAGCATGGTCGAAAATGGCTATGCCGATGCCATGATTTCGGGCCTCACCACCAATTACCCCGAAACCATAAGGCCAGCATTACGCATTATCGGAAAAGCAAAAAACACCAACCGTATATCGGCCATGTACATCATGCTTACCAAGAAAGGGCCATTCTTTTTTGCAGATACCACGGTTAACATGAACCCCACCACCGAAACCCTGGTTGAAATAGCGCTTCAGACCGCCGAAGCCGTTCGGGCATTCAATATTGAACCCCGCATCGCCATGCTTTCGTATTCAAATTTCGGTTCGGTTGAAGGAAACATCCCCATAAAAGTGCGCGATGCGGTTGCTATTTTGCACCGCGATTACCCCGACCTGGTTGTGGATGGCGACATGCAGGCCAACTTTGCTATAAATAATGAGATGCTGAACGAGCATTTCCCGTTCAGTAAACTGGTAGGCGCCGCTGCCAACACCCTCATTTTTCCTTATCTCACCGCAGGTAATATTGCCTATAAGCTGATACAGGAACTGGCCGGAGCCGAAGCCATAGGCCCCATACTGATGGGACTCGATAAATCCATACACGTGTTGCAGATGGGATCGAGCGTAAATGAGATTGTGAACATGACGGCTATTGCAGTAATTGATGCCCAAAAGAACGAA
>DGQJ01000193.1:2212-3611 GCA_002389705.1 Bacteroidales bacterium UBA4417 | reverse complement strand
ATCTGTGGACCATCCGTACCTACAGATAAAGCGTTGATTACAGATGAAACTACCAGGCGCAGCAAAAATACATCTGTGGAAATTTGAGCCTCATTTGTGTACATCTGTGGACCATCCGTACCTACAGATAAAGCGTTGATTACAGATGAAACTACCAGGCACAGTAAAAATGTATTTGCGAAAATTTGAGCCTCATTAGTGTACATCTGTGGATACATCCATTAAATCGGAGGATAATCAAGTCTAATCTGCCGATCATTCCGCCTGTTTGTTTTCAAATCGCCCAAAAATACTACCTTTGCAAACCCCTGGGCTAAAAGGCGCAGGATGCTTAAGTGTTTAACCTGAAACAATTTACACAATACATGGAATACAATTTTGGTGAAGTAGAGAAAAAATGGCAGAAACAATGGGCTGCGGATAAGGTTTTCAAGACAGAAATCGTGGAAGGGAAACCTAAATATTATGTGCTCGATATGTTCCCCTATCCCTCGGGAGCCGGGTTACATGTAGGCCATCCGCTCGGCTATATTGCTTCCGATATTTTTTCGCGTTACAAAAGGCTGAAAGGCTTTAACGTGCTTCATCCCATGGGTTACGATGCTTACGGGCTTCCGGCTGAGCAATATGCCATACAAACCGGAACTCATCCAGCCATTACCACCGAAAAAAACCTGGCACGTTATCGTGAGCAGCTTGACAAAATAGGGTTTTCGTTCGACTGGGACCGCGAAGTACGCACCTGCGACCCCGATTATTATAAATGGACCCAATGGACTTTTATNNCGCTTTTTACTGCCGAAGCATGGAAACAAATGCCGGAAAAGCAGCAGCAGGAAATACTGATGAATTACCGCCTGGCGTACCTGGCCGAAACCGCTGTAAACTGGTGTCCGGCTCTGGGAACCGTTCTGGCCAACGACGAAGTAAGTGAAGGCTTCAGCGTGCGCGGAGGGCACCCGGTTGAACGTAAAAACATGAAACAATGGTTGTTACGCATCACAGCTTACGCTGACCGCCTGCTGGCCGGGTTAAATACCATCGACTGGTCCGAATCTATCAAGGAAATTCAGCGCAACTGGATTGGCCGATCGGAGGGAGGAAGCATGCGATTTGAGGTGAAAAATCTCCATGAAACTATCGAAGTCTTCACTACCCGCCCCGACACCATTTTTGGCGCTACTTTTATGGTGCTTGCGCCCGAACACGAGCTGGTTGCAAAAATAACCACCCCCGAATGCCGCGAAAAGATTGAAGCCTACCTGGCATGGGCTAAAAACCGCTCCGAACGCGAACGCATGACAGAAGTGAAAAAGGTAAGCGGCGAATTTACCGGTGCTTACGCGATAAACCCGTTTACCGGAGAGCCTATCCCCGTCTGGATCGCCGACTATGTGCT
>DGQJ01000193.1:499-2090 GCA_002389705.1 Bacteroidales bacterium UBA4417 | reverse complement strand
GAAACCGAAAAACGGGGCATTGGTACAGGCAAAATCAATTACCGCCTGCGCGATGCTATTTTCAGCCGCCAGCGCTACTGGGGTGAGCCTTTCCCGGTTTATTACAAGGACGGAATGCCTTACACCCTGCCCGAAGACCAGCTTCCGCTGCAACTGCCCGAAGTGGATGCCTACCTGCCCACCGAAAATGGCGAACCCCCACTGGCACGTGCCAAAAACTGGGTAACCGCCGAAGGATACCCGCTGGAAACCAACACCATGCCCGGTTTTGCCGGATCGAGCGGTTATTACCTGCGCTATATGGACCCGCGCAACAACCAGGAGTATTTCTCGAAAGAAGCTGCAAACTACTGGCAGAATGTCGATTTGTATATCGGCGGTGCCGAGCATGCAACCGGGCACCTGCTGTATTCGAGGTTCTGGAATAAATTCCTTTTCGACATAGGGCACTCCGTAGAAGAGGAACCTTTCAAGCGACTCATCAACCAGGGCATGATACAAGGCCGTTCGAGCTTTGTGTATAGGGTAAATCCCGAAAAAATGACCGAATACCTGCTTTGGGAGCAGATAAAAGATAAAAAACTGGGTGTAACTTTTGAACGCGATTACCGCGACGGAACCCGTAAATTTGACTATTTCAGCCCTGAAGCAAAACTGATCATCGAAATAAAAAGGCAAAAGGCGCTCGAAAAACTTGCCGATCCCTACGAAGCCTATGCCGCCGAAAAAGGTTACAAACTGCTGCTGATCCCGATGCGCGATTTCCTCGATGGCATGGATTCGGTTCTTGACCGGATTAAAGCAGCTGTGAGGGGCGAGGAAGTACCTTCGTTTGTTGAGAAAGAACAACTCGATGTCAACTCCATTTTTATNNTTTCAGGCAATGGCAACCCCACTTGAAAGACGCATATTTTATTTTCGAAAACGGGAAATATATCTGTGGCAGCGAAGTGGAGAAAATGTCGAAATCAAAGTATAATGTCCAGAATCCCGACGACCTGATTGAACGCTACGGAGCTGATACGCTTCGCCTGTACGAGATGTTCCTGGGTCCCCTGGAGCAGGCCAAACCCTGGGACACCAGCGGTATTGAAGGTGTTTTCCGGTTTATCCGTAAGTTCTGGCGTTTGTTCCACGATGCCGATATCAATTTCTCGGTTTCGGACGAAGCTCCCACGGCTACCGAATTAAAGATTTTGCACAAAACCATCCGGAAAATACAGGATGATACCGAGCGTATCTCATTTAATACCGCGGTAAGTAGTTTTATGATTTGTGTAAACGAACTTACCGAACTGAAATGTAACAAACGCGCCATCCTCAGCGAGCTGGTAATACTTATTTCGCCCTATGCACCGCATATTGCCGAGGAATTGTGGCAGTTGCTGGGCAACAAGGATAACGTGTGTAATGCTGCGTTCCCCGAATATAACGAGGCATATACCATCGATAACACGTTTAC
This sequence comes from Bacteroidales bacterium UBA4417, assembly GCA_002389705.1. Taxonomy (GTDB): domain Bacteria; phylum Bacteroidota; class Bacteroidia; order Bacteroidales; family UBA4417; genus UBA4417. The sequence goes on along the minus strand of DGQJ01000193.1, from coordinate 628 downwards.
CTACCCGGTTTCGTTCAACGGCAAAACCCGCTTTATGCTCGAACTGCCTGCCGATATGCCGGTTCCGGAAATTGAAAAAGCTGTGTTACAATCGGCCGACGCACAGAAATGGCTTGGCGGCAACCCACC
>DGQJ01000193.1:0-371 GCA_002389705.1 Bacteroidales bacterium UBA4417 | reverse complement strand
CTTACACCTTACACCTTATACCTTACACCTTTTACCTTACCCCATTCCCCGTCCTCTCAGAAACTAAACTTCACCGAAGCAATCACCTGGAAAGGCCTGAGTTGGTAAGTGGTTTCCCATACCGAAAAGGAATTGGCCAGGAATGATGTATAACTGCGTGAATTAAAAATATTGCTGCATTTCAGTTCCAGATCTACCTTCTGTTTGGTGAAGGTATAGCGGTACATCATATCAACAAAAATATTATCCACGGCATTGTGCCTGTAATATTCGGTGGTAAAGTTAAAGAGCTGGTTTTGTTTCGGGAAGAAAAAGAAACCGATGTTATGCTTCAGGAGTGATATGCTGCTTTTTTGCTGCTGGTCAATCAG
>DGQJ01000059.1 GCA_002389705.1 Bacteroidales bacterium UBA4417 | reverse complement strand
GCCGGTCGCCATACCCCGAAAATTTGTGCTCATGAGCTAAACCGTTGCTCCGAAATGCTTCCCACAGGGGAAAAATGTGTTGGCAGGACTGGCATTAGAAAAATACATTAGCGGTTCTTGTCGGAGGTATGTGGGAATGGCATGTGCGTAGCAATACACAGCAACGACAAATGCCCGGATTTGTACCAATTTATCATGCCTTGTATTGCGCGATAATACCTCCGGCTTAGAACTGCAATGTATTTTTCGAAAGCCTAGAATTTTTGCTACTTTTTGTTCATGCAAAAAGTAGAAAAAGCAAATAGAAATGGCAAAATCTGTTCAAAAAAAAAGAAGTCAGGACGAAGGCCATGGCTTTGCAAAGAAAGCAAACCAGGTTACAACGGCCAAACGCATACTGGAGTTCCTGGATAAATACCTCAGGACCAAACCCCAGGCGGCGAGCTGAATAGAATTCAGAAGCGGGAAATGGCTGGTGTAAACCGGCCATTTTTTTTGTAAGTCAGTTATCAGGGTAAAATATTTCATCCCATCAGTACACTCAATAATTTACATGTACGATCAGCTTACCTGCTTTTGTATCATTAAGCGAACCATCTTTGCAACCCAGTTGATGATGGTAAACAGGGGTTTTAATATCCCAAACCCGATTTCTTTCGAAAACACTGCTGCCAGCGCAGCTATTACNNTACAGGAACCAGGCAATTCCGCTGGGCAGCAAGTAAAGCCCCCTGAATTTTATCCGGAATTGTTTCATTACTTCCTGCAGTTGCATTTCGAGCGTGCTGTCAGAAACCAGCAGCGAGAGTGTACTTTGTCCTTCGGCCAATGCCTGCCTGGGCGATATAAAAATCAGGATATCACCACTGATGCTTCCCTGCATCCGGATACGCACTTTATCTCCATCCACGGTGCTTTGTATCTGCCCGGTGCGGATAATTTCGTGGTAGGTGACCAAAGCCTGATGGAAATACATAACTATGCTTTTGGATGAAACATTCCAAGGATGTTTTCACCTAATTTAACCACCACGGTTATCAGGTTCTTCCAGAAATCGACAGAAATACCAATAGCATCGTGATGCATCTGGTTGATAAAAGTAACCGGCTGATCGGCAAATGCCTTGGCTACGCGGGTGGTAATATCGCCATCCATCCCGATAATGGTTTGCAGCATCACTTTTTCAGTTCCTATATCGTTGGCTTTTTTAAAAACCATCAGCTGCCGCAGATCGAGGTTCAGCTCATATTTTTCAGCTTCGCGGGCTGGCAAATTCCTGAATTTGCGCATTGTTTCTGCATCATCGAAATCGCAGACTTTTTTATCGCCGCAAGGATCGACACCTTCCATTTTTAATATGCGCCTGATGTCGTCGGAAATATTATGAATGCGCTGTAGCATCATGATATCAGGCTGAATGGTATCGTCGGGCGCCTGAACCCTGCTTAAATAGTCGCGCAGCATTTTTATGGAACTCTCAGCCCTTTCGCTTAATTCCTTAAATGAATCATATCCCGAACCCAGCAATACCATTTTTCCCCTGAAAATATTCTGCACGCCTTCTTCGGGNNGCGATGGAATGCAGCATCAACCGCGGGCTCGAAGGGGCTTTTGACGCAACCATCTCGTCCTTGATAATGGTGTTTATTTCAAGGTGTGTGAGATCGTAAAGTGTTGAACTTACTTTCTCCTCTAACTTCTGTGCCTTGCCAAACATAGCAGTTCATATTAGCTTAAGGCTTGGCTGTTTTGGCTGATTCTTTCTCGAAGAAATCGAGGGCGCCGAGGATTTCTTTTAAAGTCTCGATATTTTTACGCACGATATCGTGCCCCTGGCTTTCGCGCGACAGGTGAAAATCGCGCAGTTCCCGGTATTCGTTTACAAACTTTTCGGTCATGGCGGTGGTAATATCGCCGGTTACCAGGTTAATCTGCGAACACATGCGGTCCTCAGTACTTTCGGTAACAATGGTGGTTTTTACCCCTTCAACGTTGTTAAACGAATATTTGCCCACAAGGGTGTTGGTTTCTAACCGGGTGAGGTTCGACAGGTTAGCCATGGCCTCTTTCAGAAATGTATTTTTATCGCTCATCGTTTTGCTTTTAATTGTTAAAGATTATTGAATGATCAAAATCAAACCTGCCGGCGACAGGGTGTTTACACAAAAATGGTTGATCAGTAGCGCAATTAAAACAGCAATGGGAGAAAGACGGGGACAGAGGAATAAATGCGTCCCGAAATTATTATCAGCGTGAGAAGTACTAAAACAACGTTTATCGCTTATAGTTCAAAACCCGGCGTGCTTACCTCCGCATGTTCAGAATGAAACGCCCTTTTATGCTCCGCACAGCAGTTATGCACAGGTGTAATTATGGTCTACTTAAAAAACAAAAAACGGACCTCATCAGGTTTTCCCGGAGGGAATCCTAATAGCCTAATATTATCGGAACCTGGGATTGTCCGTAGGACATTAATATTCATCGTATTATGTTAATCCCTTAACGGGGAATACCAATGCAGTAGTGTTCAGGGATTATGGCGATAATGCCAGGTTCTATTTGCATTGGTAATGTGTAGAAAGCAGACAAAGCGAATATAAAACAGCTATTGGCATTTTTTCAGCAGTTCCTGATTAACAGTCTTATAAAGATAACAGAATAAATTACCGGGCCCTTCACCGGTAATCGTCAAACCAGGCTTTTTTCGAAACACACCGAATTGAGCACACCGGCATATTGCCCGTAATTGGGTATACGATGGTAGCCGTTTTTTTGATACAGCGCAATGGCTTCGGGTTGTTTGAGCCCGGTTTCGAGTATGCACCCGCCATAGGAGAGTTCCGCCGCCCATTTTTCGAGTTCTGCCAGTATTTGTGAAGCAATACCCCTGCCCCGGTAAGCGGGCAATACAAACATGCGTTTGATTTCCATCTGCCGGGGGCTATAGTGTTTCAGTGCCCCGCATCCCACGGGCTCATTTTGCCATAAAGCAACAATGCAATGCTTTAAGCCAACTGTTTTATTAAACTGCGCATAGAAACTGTGTTCTTTCCCATCGCGGACAGCCAGGTCGGCATCAAGCAATTTTACCATTGCTGCGAAACCGGGATGATGCGCATCGGTGCGAAGTAAATGTATCATATCTATATCAGCATCCGGATTTGCACCGCTGCAATATTATCAGGGTGCTCTGTGATGCGGGTTTTTTATGCCCGCTCAGTGCTGCGGGAACTGGTTAAACCTGAATTTGTTTTCGTCCCACTTATCTTTGGGTTTATGTTCGCCTTCCGGATGCCCAAGCGGGATAACGTTAAGTGGCACCAGGTTTGCCGGCAGGTTTAAAATGCGGCGTACGGGCTCCATTCTTTCTTCGTAAGGATAGGTTGCCGTCCACACGGCGCCCAGCCCGAGCGACTCGACAGCCAGCAGTATATTTTCGGTTACGGCGCTGCAGTCCTGCACCCAGTAGCGGTTCATCAAACCTGTAGTATCATTTCCATGATCTCCGCATACTACCAGGGCCGCAGCGGCATCACGGGTCATTTTGGCGTAGGGAAGTGCGTCGCCCAGGGCTTTGAGCAACTGCCTGTCAGTTACTGCAATGATAAACCACGGCTGCCGGTTGTTTGCCGAAGGTGCTGCCATGCCGCATTTAGCAAGCATCACCAGGGTTTCGCGATCAATACCAGCCGGTGTAAATTTACGTACACTGGTACGCTTAAAAATGGTTTTAAAGGTATCGTTCATGGGTGATTTCTTTTATTTCGATGGTTGGATTTTTTTCGAACCAGTACCTGCTTTCTTCCCTGAAATCGGAGAGATGCTCCGTTGCCAGGTGCACATCGAGCGCATCCTGCGAGGCCCATTTTTCGACCAGGCAGAAACGCTGCGGCGCGTATGGCGATACAAACAGCTCGTACTGCAGGCAGCCTTCTTCAGCCAGCACAAGGGGTTGCAGTTCCCTGAATGCCTCAGTGAACTGTTTTACAAAAATTTCATTGATTGCATAAAATACGATAACCTGAACCATGATGATTTACGATTTACGAAGTACGATTTATGATTTACGATTTACGAGGTACGATT
>DGQJ01000256.1:2904-7608 GCA_002389705.1 Bacteroidales bacterium UBA4417 | reverse complement strand
GGGAATTGCTATTATATAGGAAATGAGCACGAAGCTGTGCTTGTCGATGCCGGGTTATCGTGTCGCGAAACCGAAATCCGGCTTAACCGTTCGGGTTTATCCATCAAAAAGGTTAAAGCTGTATTTATCACCCACGAGCACCTCGATCATACCCGGGGCGCATCGGCCATTGCCCGGAAGCATCAGATCCCGGTTTATATTTCGGCTCATACCTACAATCACAGCATGTGGAAACTTAATGATGATCTCGTGAAGCATTTTGAACCTTACCAGGAGGTTGTTATCGGTGAGCTCAGTATCAATCCCTTTCCCAAGCTGCACGATGCCTCTGAGCCCTTCAGTTTCACCGTGAGCGGCAATGGAATTACAATTGGAGTGATGACTGACATTGGTTCAGCCTGCGAGCATGTAATCCGCAATTTCAGTAAATGCCATGCCGCTTTTCTCGAGGCAAACTACGATGAGGAAATGCTCGAAAACGGTTCGTACCCGGTTTACCTGAAAGCACGCATTAAAAGTGATCGCGGTCATTTATCCAATCACCAGTCGCTTGAGCTTTTTATGAAACACAGGCCTGCTTTTATGAGCCATGTTTTGCTGTCGCACCTGTCGCAGGACAATAATAACCCGCAGCTCGTCGAAAAGCTTTTTAAAAAACACGCCGGTAATATGCATGTTTCAATAGCATCGCGGCACCGGGAGTCGCCGGTGTTTCGGATCACCGGAGATTTTTTACAAACTGAGATTTTATCGCACGCCCTACCTGCTGCCAACTATAAGCAGGCGAAGTTATTCTGATTGCTGCTATAGGCTCTTTTTTGTTGCTGTGTATTCATGCCCGACAAAAGCGGGGCTACTCACATGCCTGCGCACATACCTCCACCTAAGAACCGCTGGCGCATTTTTATAAGGCCGGTCCCTTCCATGGAATCTTTTTCTTATTACAACATTTGGGTAAATTGATTTCACCTCATAGCATGATTTTGCGCATTCAGGGACCGACATTATAAAATTTCAGTAGTAGTTCGAGTTGGATTTTTTGAGCGCGGGGCATTTCAAGCAATGCAGAAGTGAGCCATGAGGGATTTTACTCAGCTCCGGAAATCATTCCTGATGGCGAACGGCTTGCGTTGCGTGGCAAAAATCCGACGTAGAAATACACTGAAATTTTATAAAGTCTTGATCTTTTGTTTCTTTTGGATCAAGCCAAAAGAAAGCCAGAGCCACTTTTGTTCTTATTGTTTCGAGCCATAAGTTGTGACGCCCCATGCTGAGCCGGCACCAACTTACGGGAAGGCAACGTTATTCTGAAACCCGGACCTCGCTGGTATTCCTATCTTTTGATTTTCTGTAATCAGATCACTCAATTTTGGATTGAAAGGGAGATGCCTGTTATCCATAAAATTTTACATAAAAAAACCACCCGGTTAAAGGTGGTTTTTCCTGTTTAAAATTAACTCTCTCTAATTGAAAGACTATTATAGAACGCCCTGGTCGAGCATAGCGTTGGCCACTTTGAGGAAGCCGGCTATGTTGGCGCCTTTTACGTAGTTAACATATCCATCAGGTTCGGTTCCGTATTTAACACAAGCTGTATGGATATTTTTCATGATCTGGTGCAGTTTCTGATCAACTTCTTCTGCAGTCCAGTTCAGTTTCATGGAGTTCTGGCTCATTTCGAGACCCGAAGTAGCAACACCACCGGCGTTGGCAGCTTTACCAGGAGCGAACATAATTTTGTTTTCCTGGATAATTTCGATAGCTTCAGGAGTTGAAGGCATATTAGCACCTTCGCAAACGCAGATACATCCGTTTTTCACCAGGGTAAGTGCATCTTCTTTACCCAGTTCGTTTTGGGTTGCGCAAGGCAATGCGATATCGCATTTTACTTCCCATGGACGTTTACCCTGAACAAACTGTGCATTCGGGAACTCGTAAGTATAAGGTTTTACGATATCCTGGTTCGAAGCACGGAGTTCGAGCATGTAATTGATTTTTTCGCCACTGATTCCGTCGGGATCGTAAACATAACCATCGGGACCCGAAATGGTTACTACTTTACCACCGAGTTCGGTTACTTTTGTAACAGCGCCCCAGGCAACATTACCGAATCCAGAAACACAAACAGTTTTACCTTTGAAATCAGTTCCTTTGGTTTTCAGCATTTCCTGGGCGAAATATACATTTCCGAAACCTGTAGCTTCCGGACGAACAAGGCTGCCACCCCAGTTGAGGCCTTTACCTGTAAGAACGCCTGAATGCTCGCGGGCTAATTTTTTGTACATTCCATAAAGGAAACCGATTTCGCGGCCGCCAACTCCTATATCACCTGCAGGAACGTCGGTTTCTGGACCAATAAGCCGCCATAGTTCGAGCATGTACGACTGGCAGAAACGCATAACTTCTGCATTCGATTTTCCTTTGGGATCGAAATCGGATCCACCTTTTGCACCACCCATCGGAAGTGAAGTAAGGCTGTTTTTGAAAATCTGCTCAAAGCCGAGGAATTTCAGAATGCTGAGGTTTACCGAAGGGTGGAAACGAAGCCCGCCTTTGTATGGTCCTATAGCATTGTTGAACTGAACACGGTATGCAAGGTTAACATGAACCTTTCCATGGTCGTCAACCCAAGGCACTTTAATGGTAAGAATACGGTCAGGTTCAACCAGGCGGTCGATAATACCTGCTGCCTCAAACTGAGGATTTTCGTTGTAAACTTGTTCGATTGATTCTAATACTTCACGAACAGCTTGTAAGTACTCAACTTCACCCGGATGTTTTTTCTCCAGGTTGGTCATGATTTTTTCAACTTCCATCACAAAGGAATTTAGGTTAAATAATTATATTTTAGTCTCAAAAATGTTTGCTTGAAAACCGTGCAAATGTATTTATTTAAGTAAATCACTGAAGTTTTTTTTAATATTTTTTTTCATTCCAAACAAGCAGCGGTTTATCCGCTGCAGAGCTTGTCGTTATTGACTTATAGATATTCTGTTATTTGTTCAGGATGTGAAATTTTAATGCTTTATGGATTTTTAACAATAATTTTTTCGCTTCAGGCGCTGAGCCGCGAACTTTATTTGAATTTTCCCTGCATCCGTAATCTGGTTTTTGATGAAACTTTTTGTACAGGAATCGATTAGTTTAAAATATTACTGGCCCCGATAAATGAACTTTCAGGTTAGCCGGCACAATAATTATTGGTTTGTGCGCTGGTTTATGCTTTCTCCAGTTGCGATTTCAGATTGTTAAGCCCGATCTGCAGATCGTTGCCAATCATTTTCTCCATATTCATAAAAAGCAGCATCAGGTTCATCGGGTATTTCATGCCTGCTTTAAATGACCAGGTTACACGCGTCAGATTTTCCGATTCGGCTGTTGTTAACATATAAGCCGTGGCAAGTCCATCGAAAGGTTTAATAAAGTGGATGCTGAAGTCGACCCGCTCACCATCGGTTACTTTAACAATTTCCTGTTCGCCTTTGCCCACGTTTTTCATTTCGCTGTCCCATGCCGACACAAACCCGGGTGTGCCATCGGTTCCGCGGTATTCTTTTTTCATGTCGGGATCCATGGTTGCCCATTTGCTGAAATTATCCTGGTTGCGCAGGTATTTAATATAATCGAACACCTTTTGCCGGTGCTGGCTTATTGTGATGTCGCGCGTTACGCTATACTCTTTTTTAAGAAATAAGGCTATAACCAGCAGAAGAACGATTAAGGCGGCAATAATGGCCAGGACTGTTAAAAGTGCATTCATAGCTTTAGGTTTTTGGTTAAAATGTCCGGAATAAACGTATCGGTTATGAATAAAAGCAAAACCAGCTTTTAAAGCACACTAAACATTTTAAAAATAAAAATGTTTGGAATACAATGTTTTATAGCATCATTTTAAAGCCCGGATTACGGGTGTTGAGATAAACTCCGCTGCCTAACCGCTTCAAAAATAATGATCCCGGCTGCAACCGAAACATTCAGTGAGCCTATGGTGCCGGCCAGCGGAATCTGGATACGGTCGTCGCAAAGTTTCAGGTATTCGGGCGAAATTCCGTCTTCTTCTGATCCCATGATAAATGCTATTGGGCCTGTGAGATCAGTGGTGCTGTAGTTGGTACTTCCATGCTCGGTAACTGCCACCAGTCTTACGCCCGAATCCTTCAGGTAGCGGAGGGTGTTTTTCAGGTTTGGACTGCGATGTACCGGTACCAGGTTTAAGGCTCCTGCCGATGTTTTTATGGCATCGGCATTTACCTGGGCGCTGCCGCGTGAGGGAATAATCATGGCATCAACGCCTGCGCATTCGGCACTGCGGGCAATAGCGCCCATGTTCCTGACATCGGTTACCCTGTCGAGGATCATAAACATGGGTTGTTTGCCACTTTCGAAAACGCGCATTAGTATGTCTTCTATCGGCTGGTATTCAATCATCGACACAAAGGCGACAATTCCCTGGTGGTTGGCTTTGGTAAATGAGCCGAGTTTTTCGTTAGGGACTTTTTGCACCGGTATTTCCATTTGCTCTGCCAGCGAAGTGATTTCGCGTACCTGCGGATTCCGGAGTTCGCGCGAGAGCAGTATCTTTTCAATATCTTTCCCGGCATTCAATGCTTCCAGGATGGGGTGTACTCCATATATCAGGTTTTCGGGCTGGCGGCGTGGCGATTTAAAATTGCGTTCGTACATATTAAAGTATGGGGTGGGTTA
>DGQJ01000256.1:0-2848 GCA_002389705.1 Bacteroidales bacterium UBA4417 | reverse complement strand
CCCGGATCATCGTATTCGCCATAGATCCAGACTTCCTGCTCGAAACTCCTGAATACCAGGTCCGGTTTCCCGACTACGATATAAATCATTCCCCGGTCGGTTTTCCAGCCTTCAGTATACGAAGTGTATAATTTATTTGCATTTTCAACCCTCGAATAATAGTTGCGGATCAGTTCCAGTGCCCGGTCTTCGTGTCCAGCATTGGCCAGCCAGAAACTATCAACGGCAGTTTTTGGGTCCTCATACAGGCTTAACTGCCGGTACTCAGCAGAAGACGTAATGTAGCGAAGCGCTTCGAGCATCTGCAGGTGCATCGAAATTTTCGGGAAACCGTGATCCACCCTGAGCAAAACGGGGCCTAACCTTTCCTCCGGATCGGTCGGAAAAATGTAAATGCCAGTCTTTTCTGCCGAAAAATATCCGCTCCGGCCGTTGTTAAATTCAATATTAAATGTTGTGTCGGGAGTTGGGTTGTGTGCCACAATGCCGGGCTCAATAAACGGGGGCGTTGCTGCCTGCCCGGGGAAAATATAATGCCTTACATTGATAATTCTGCTGCTTGTGTCCTCTGTAACCAGCCTGTAATTTGATGACACTGAACACATATTGCCCTGGAGATATTCGCCGGTTTCGGCCCTGAAACGATACCAGGGCTGGCTGAAATGATTCAGCTTATTAAAATATTCGAGCAGTTGAAAATCTTCAGGTAACCCAGGTACTGAATATGTTGCTTTTACAAAATAATCCATCCCGAGGGGAGCTTTGAAATCCCAGGTCTGGCTGATAAAACTCGAAGCTTCCGAAGTATCGGCAACTGTAAAAGTTGCACTGTCAACCAACTNNCTCGGATATGCTGTCGTTAATATGGTATATATAGCTTAACGAAAGGTTGCTCTCTTTATGCCCGGCATACATATTACTGATGTCCATTCCGGTGATGCGGAGGGAAGGATTGCAGCCGGACAACATCATTGCAAACAGCGCAAGCAATGAAAATTTCCTGGAAAAATGCCTGGTCGGGATAAACAAAACTGACAGCGGTTTATAAACTGTAAAATTACAAAAAAAGAGGCCGGAAATATCCGGCCCCGAAATGTATTGGTTTGCCATTGTTATTTACCTGACACGTATTTTGGTGCCCAGCTGTAACTTTTTGGTAGGCTTAATGCCGTTGATTGAGCAGAGTTGTTTTACGGAGGTACCGTATTTGCGGGAAATGGCGCTCAGCGTATCACCGCTTTTTATGGTATGATATTTTTTGGATTTCGACGATTTGGACGAATTAGCTGATTTCGATTTTGAGTTTCCGTTTCCATTTTCGGCAACCAGTTCAGTGGTTGATGTTCCCGGAAGGTAATCGCGGGTTAGTCCATAGGTTGCCCGTGTTACAGCAAAGGTATCGGCAAGTAGGCTATACGTATCGAAATTTATTAATTGTTTGGGATTAAATGCTTTACCCTGGAAACGGGTTTCGAAATGCAGGTGGTTGCAAGAGGCCCGGCCTGTGCGACCGCCCAGCCCGATTACATCGCCGGCTTTCACTTGCTGGTTTACACGCACATTAATTTTTGAGAGATGTCCGTAAAGGGTTTCAAGACCGTTGAAATGCCTCACTACCACGCAGTTGCCATATCCTGAGTAACGACGGGCCATACGAACCACACCATCAAAAGCTACACTAACCGGGTCGCCGGCTTCCAGTTTAATATCCACGCCCGAATGTACCCTGCGCCCCCGATGTCCGAAAGGTGAAAGAAATGTTCCTTCAACAGGCATTACAAAGCCAGTTGAATACTCATTAAATAATGGCAGGCTTACAGAATCGCCCAGGGCAGGCGGAACTTCTGCATATCTTTTAACGCATAAGGTGTCCCAGCTTTTATAATATTTGCTGAGATATACATTATTGATGCTTGAGGGTATCGCGGTTTTTGAAGGCGGAAGAGCAATTTCAGCGGCTTCGAGCTCATTTTCATCCATTCCGCCGGCAGGTTCATCGGTGAGCTGCTGCGCATATGCGAGCGTTCCCGACAAGGTGAAAGCCAGTGAAATGAAAAAAGTAAATGCCGTTTTCTTAAAAGTCATGAATTGTATGTTGTGCTGTATAATGAATTGACTTAATAGGAATAAGTCATAACTGAGTTTTCAAAAGTAGGATAAAACAATTTAACATGAAAGAAAAATTAAGTTTTTTTATGAAAAAATTCACCACAAAATTTACACCTGTATGCTTCATCAAGACCAATAGTCTGAACGTTGTAAAAGTTTCGGCTGATGAGCGTGGCACGACATTTCCGGCAGTAAGTATCATTGTTCCCGGTGTTTATGTTCCCTGCGTAAACGTAGGTAAGTTCTTTTTCGGCCAGGCGGGTCAGCCGCCGGATCGACGAAACAGGGGTTGCTTCGGTTTCCAGTTTATAATTCGGGAAATACCTTGAAATATGCAAGACTGTGTCTTTTCCTAATTTCTCCGAAATCCAGTACACCATAGTTTTAAAGGAATCATCGTCATCGTTTAACCCGGGTATTACCAGGTTAACAACCTCCAGGTGTTTTCCGGCTTCTCTTATCGATGTAAGCGTTTCTTTAACAGGTTCGAGTGTTGAGGATGTTACTTTTTTATAGAAATTTTCAGTAAAGGCTTTCAGGTCGACGCTGAAGGCATCAATAAGTGGGAGCAGTTCATGGAGGGGATCTTTGTTTATAAAACCATTGGTTACCATTACCGTTTTAAGCCCTGATTTTTTTGCCAGCGTGGCAATATCGAACATGTATTCGTACCAAACTATGGGTTCGTTGTAGGTAAACGCAATCCCGATGTTGCCGGGCTGTTGCAAGGCAAGCTGAA
>DGQJ01000321.1 GCA_002389705.1 Bacteroidales bacterium UBA4417 | reverse complement strand
ATAGGTTCATCGCTTGCGTTGTACCATTTCCTGTTAAGCCAGGGTATTCAGTCACGTGTATTGATTCCCAACGAACTTCCATCATTTTTACAATGGATGCCCGGAGTGGAGCAGGCCATCATTTATTCAAAGGATCAGGCATTAGGCAAACAATTGCTGGCTTCGGCCGACCTGATATTTTGTATGGATTACAATGGCTTGAACAGGGTGAAACTTTTTACCGATGAGCTCAGGGCCTCCAATGCTACCAGGGTACTCATTGATCACCACATACAACCCGAAAATGAATTCGATCTACAGTTTTCGATCACTGCAGTATCGTCTACTTCAGAACTATTGTTCCAGATTTTGGAAGAATCAGGTTATGGAAATGCGGTAAACCGCCAAATGGCTGAATGTTTCTTCGTTGGAATAATGACTGATACGGGTTCATTCAGTTTTGCATGTAACCGTCCCGAAACATTCGAGATAGCCGCTAAACTGATTAAAACGGGTATGGATGTGGAACGGGTTCACCGGATGGTGTATGACACCTATTCGGAGAGCCGCATGCGCTTGTTAGGCCATTGCCTGGGCGAAAACATGAAAGTGCTTCCTGAATTTGCAACCGCCTATATCTGGCTCAGTAAAGCAGATCTCGATCAGTTCGAGTACCAGCAAGGGGATACCGAAGGCGTAGTGAACTATGCACTCAGTATACAGAACGTGGCTGTTGCTGCACTTTTTACTGAAAGAGATGATCGAATCAGGGTTTCACTCCGCAGTAAGGGCGAATTTTCGGTAAATGAATTTGCACGTGCACATTTTAACGGGGGAGGACACCGCAACGCTGCAGGCGGGGATATTTTTATGAATATGACTGAAGCAGTGGCCTGGTTCGAATCCTTATTACCTGCTTATAGTACTGAAATTCAAAAATCACTGGCCAATTACAAATAATGGAAAATATGATTCGCAGGATCCGTCTTCTTTTCATTTTTAGTTCGCTTTTCGGACTGATCTCTTGCCATCATAAAAATGAAGTTGTTGTCAATCCACCGTTAACCCAGGACCAGGTGACTGAAAAATTGCTTGCCGCCAACAAAGCAACCATTGAATTTGAAAATTCGCAGATTGATAAAATGATAGATTCACTGCACTGGGATATGCAAAAGACATCCACAGGTTTGCGCTACCAGATACTCGAACCAGGCAATGGCCCCAAAGCCACCACCGGCAAAATTGCCAGGTTCGATTATGAAGTGAAACTTTTTTCGGGCGAAATAGTATATACCTCGGACAAAACAGGTCAGAAAGAATTTAAGATCGGAAGCGGTGGCGTTGAAAGCGGACTTGAAGAAGGAATGCTTTTGCTTCGTACCGGTGATAAAGCAAGGTTAATCATTCCTTCGTACCTTGCCCACGGGTTGTCGGGCGACCAGGATAAAATACCTCCTAAGGCTACCCTCATTTACACTTTAAAACTCATTGAATTAAAATAATTTTAAACTGTTAACTTAAACTGAAACACTAAAACTAAAATGAAAATCAGAACAATTATCACCCTGGGAGCTGTAATCGCTACGCTGATGATTACATCGTGCTCAAAATACCCCGGATTTAAAAAATCGGACAGTGGTATTTATTACAAGTTTTACGAAAAAAGCGATGACACCCTGAAAGCAAAAGAAGGTACAATTCTTACGATGAGCCTCAAATACAGGTTAAAAATTGCAGGTAAAGACTCAGTAATATTCAATTCATCACAATCGCCCCGGCCTTTCGAAATTGACCAGCGGAAACCCGAATTTAAAGGCGACATTTNNGCTGCTGAATGTTGAAACCCCCGAAGCCCGTCAGAAAGCTGAAGCAGCGAAAGCTGAAAAATTTAAAAAAGAAGAGCCAGGCAAAATAGCTGCTTATGTTGCAAAGAATAAAGTAACAGTTGCTCCTTCTGCTACGGGTGTTTATGTAATTCCGCAAAACCCGGGTGCAGGGCGCTCAATCCAGAAGGACGACTTTGTAACCATCAACCTTACCGTTTCGTCAATCGAGGGTAAAAAAATATTTTCGAGCATCGATAGGGGCAAACCACTTACATTCCAGTATGGTCAGCCTTTTGATACCAAAGGATTTGAAGAAGCTGTGGCTACCATGAAAAAAGGAACCAAAGCAACTGTTGTTGTACCTTCATCCATGGGTTTTGGTGCCAATGGTAAAAAGGATATGAGCGGACAGGATATCATTTCGCCTTATTCGCCTATTGTTTACGAAATTGAAGTTGTTGATCTGAAAACCAAGGCTGAAAATGAGAAAGCCATGAAAGAGGCTGAAGCCAAAGCCAAGAAGGAAGCTGCTGAAGCCCAGGCTAAAGAGCCCGGATTAATTCAGCAATACCTGAAAGACAATAAAATAACTGCAAAACCTACTGCTTCAGGTCTTTATTATGTTGAAAAAGTAAAAGGAAACGGTGCCAGGGCAACTAAAGGCAAAAAGGTTAAAGTTCACTATACCGGCAAGCTATTCAATGGCAAAGTATTCGATTCGTCGTTAACACGTAAACCGGTTCAGCCTTTTGAATTTACATTGGGCCAGGGCCAGGTTATTGCTGGTTGGGACGAAGGTATTGCCCTGATGAATGCCGGCGGAAAAGCTACTTTGATTATTCCTTCGAAACTGGGATACGGTGATCGTGGCGCAGGCAACGACATCCCGGGATTTTCACCGTTGGTATTTGATGTTGAACTCATCAGTGTCAGCGATAAATAACCAATCGATTAACAATTAAAAAATGAGGTATCCGCAAGGTTACCTCATTTTTTTTCGCTCAGCCACAAAATGAGGATTCAGCAATGAGGGTTTGTTATATACCAGGGGAAGTCCGGTTTCAGCCTGTATTACAGAGCAGCCGGCAAATAATGCAACAGCATGACCTGCAGCCGTATCCCATTCCATGGTTGGTCCAAAACGCGGATAAATATCAGCCCCACCTTCGGCCAGGGTACAGAATTTTAAAGAACTGCCCCGGGAAACAAAAGCCAAATCGGGATGTGTTTTCTTTAATTTACTTATAAATGTCTCTGTTTCAGCATTCATGTGCGAGCGACTGCCAAGTACCCTATAACTTTCGCCGACGGGCTTAAGCGGCAGCTCTTCGGCAAGTGTTTTTACATGTTCATTTTTGTTAAAGTCATCAATATTTAAAAGGTTGGTATTCAGCCTGAATGAACCATTTTCGCTGCCCCAATACATATAACCGGGAACAGGAGCGTATACTACGCCAAAAATGGGATGTTGGTTATAAATCAAGGCAATGTTAACTGTGAAGTCGCCATTTTTTTTGATGAACTCCTTTGTACCGTCAAGCGGATCAACCAGCCAGAATTGTTCCCAGTTTTTACGGGTTTCGTAACTTATTTCCAATCCTTCCTCACTTAATATCGGGATACCGGATGCGGCAAGGATTTCGGATATGGTTGCATGCGCACGTTTGTCGGCAATAGTAAGAGGGCTATTATCCGCTTTTAGTTCGAAATCAAAAGGCTGTTGATAGATCTCAAGAATTTCCTTACCTGCCAGGAATGCAGCCTGTAATGCTGTCGCTACAAGCTTATTAGTAATTATCATTTATCGGTTCTTTTTCTTTTTATCCATAATTTCTTTATATCCAAGCATTTCGTCGCGTAAGCGGGCTGCTTCTATAAAATCAAGTTCTTTTGCAGCTTTTTCCATGGCTTTCCGGGACTGGTCGTATAGCTTTTTTAGTTGTTCATCACCCAGGTACAACGTAACCGGATCGGCGGCCGTATTTACAAATTCCTTTTCAACATATGCCTTAGGTTCGGTTTTAAATTCAATATTCCCGGTCAGGCTCGACGACTCAATACTCCTGGTGATTTGGGTAGGAGTGATGTTATGTTCTGAATTGTACGCGATCTGAATAGCTCTTTTGCGGTTGGTTTCGTCCATGGTACGCTGCATGGAGTCCGTAATTTTATCAGCATAAAAAATAACCTTGCTGTTCACATTCCGGGCAGCACGACCTGCGGTTTGTGTAAGCGATTTCTCCGACCGCAGGAAACCTTCTTTATCAGCATCGAGAATGGCAACCAGCGATACTTCGGGCAGGTCGAGCCCCTCGCGAAGCAGGTTTACCCCGATCAAAACATCAATTGAGCCCATTCGCAGGTCTTTGAGTATCTCAACCCTTTCGAGTGTATCCACTTCAGAGTGAATATATTTGCACTTGATGCCAAGCCTGAGCATGTATTTCGAAAGTTCTTCGGCCATACGCTTGGTAAGCGTAGTAACCAGTATTCGTTCATTTTTTACGGTCCGGAGTTCAATTTCATTCAGCAGATCATCGATCTGGTTCAGGCTGGGTTTAACTTCGATCTGAGGGTCGAGAAGCCCGGTTGGCCGTATAAGTTGCTCAACTACAACACCACGCGATTGGTTAAGCTCATAATCCGATGGCGTTGCCGAAACATAAATTACCTGGGTTAACAGGGACTCAAATTCTTCAAATTTAAGCGGACGGTTATCTAGCGCCGAGGGCAACCTGAAACCATATTCGACCAGGTTTTGCTTTCGCGAACGGTCGCCACCGTACATAGCACGTATTTGCGGAACAGTAGCATGACTTTCGTCGATAACCATCAGGAAATCAGGCGGGAAAAAATCAATCAGGCAGAATGGCCTGGCGCCGGTTGCACGACCGTCGAAATACCGGCTATAATTTTCAATACCTGAACAATAGCCAAGTTCGCGCATCATTTCAATGTCATAAGTCACCCTTTCCTCAAGCCTTTTAGCCTCGAGCGGGCGCCCGATTTCATTAAAATATTCAACCTGCTTTACCATATCAGCCTGTATCTCCCAAATGGCCTCTTTCATCTTCTCTTTTGAGGTAACAAAGATGTTGGCCGGGAAAATTGTAATATCCGTAAGTGATTCAATAGTAATTCCGTTCACAGCGTCAAATGAAGCAAGACTTTCAATTTCGTCGCCAAAGAAAATTATGCGGTATGCAATATCGGCTGAAGCTGGGAAAACATCAACCGTATCGCCTTTTACCCTGAATTTACCCCTGGTAAGATCGAATTCATTGCGCGAATAAAGGCTCTCAACCAATGCATTTAACAACTTATTCCGGCTGATTTTTTCACCAACACGGATGTTTATGACTTTGCTGTTGAAATCATCGGGATTGCCAATACCGTAAATACACGAAACGGAAGCCACAACAATTACATCGCGCCGGCCCGACAGCAATGCTGAAGTGGCACTGAGCCTGAGTTTTTCTATTTCTTCGTTGATGGAAAGGTCTTTCTCGATATACGTATTTGTAACCGGTATAAAGGCTTCAGGCTGGTAATAATCATAATATGAAATGAAGAACTCAACTGCATTGTCGGGGAAAAACTGCTTGAACTCCCCATACAACTGTGCTGCAAGGGTTTTGTTATGGCTAAGTACCAGCGTAGGACGTTGGACTTCCTGTATGAGGTTTGCTATTGAAAAAGTTTTACCCGAACCCGTTACTCCCAGCAACACCTGCGCCTGGTCGCCCCGCTCAATGCCTTCTTTAAGCTGCCTGATGGCTTCGGGTTGATCGCCGGTAGGTACGTATTCGGAAGTTAGGTTGAATTTCATTTTTAAAAACTTGTTTTTTATGCTGCAAAACGCCTGGCAATAAAATAGCCGGACAATTTAATCGGGCAGTGTGAACCTTGCAAAAACCGGGAAATGATCAGAATAATCTTTCTCAATGGTTTTGTATTCAATACATTTCATGCTTTTCGAATGAAAAATATAATCAATCCTGAGCAAAGGAATCATATTGGTATGCGTTTGACCCAACCCCTGTCCTGCATTTACAAATGCATCATCAAGCTCGTTATTGATCTGCCTGTAACTGTACGATACCGGGGTATCGTTAAAATCGCCGCAAAAGATTACGGGATAGGGCGAATTTTTGATGTATTCAGCCACTTTCTCAATCTGTGATGCCCTTTTGATATAGGCGAATTTCATTTTCGAAAGAATGGCCCATGATCCTTTTTTTAACCTATCATTATTGGATGGGGTGGTGGTAATTTCGCTCACAAAATTATAGTCTTCCTTGCCAAACTTAATAGACTCGAGGTGTAGGTTCAATACCCTTAACGTATCTTTCCCTATTTTTACATCACACGATTGGCAGAAATTTACTTTGCTGTTGGCGAATACCAGCTTTTTAGTACCCACAATCGGGTACTTGCTGAAAATGGCCAGGCCATAAGGCAAACCCACATTATCCTTATTGATGAGCTCTATATTCCTGTATTTGTACCCGGCTTTTAAACTGATGCTGTCGGCAAAATCGGCGTGTTTGCCGGCACCGCTGTAATATTCCTGCAAACAAAGAATATCAGCCGATTCGTATTTTACCAGTTCGAAAATGGCCGAACGCGTCGACTTGCTCGATTCGCTCCGCCAATTGTACAAATCGAACAGTCTGACATTATAGGTCATCACTTTCAGGCTGTTTTCATACGAAAGCGTATGTTCGGCACCGGAGAATTTTACATACGTTTTAACGTGGTTAAATCCAACAAGTATGGCAACCAGTGATAACAGGAAATACTTCTTCAGGAATACAAGCCAGAACAAAATAAAAAAAACATTGATCAGCAGGAAAACCGGGTATACAAAACCGGCAAAAGCAAGTATCCAATACTTTTCCGGGGACACGTACAGCGAAAGATAAGAAAGCAAAAGCAGTACAATAAAGAAAAGATTTACAACAACCATTAATTTGGTTGCCAGCGACATCTTTCCTTTCTGTTTCTTTACCGGTTTTTTCTTTGCCGTAGCCACAATCGATTGGATTNNTCCTTTTCTTCTGCCGAAAGGCTTGCGTACCCGCTTCTCGAAATTTTATCGAGAATTTGATCAATCTTCTGCTGTTTCAAAGCCTTTTGCCTGTTATATTCTTCATCCGTGAGAGGGCGGCCTTTGCTGTGCACCTTATGAAGTTTTTTTCGTCCGAATATATCCGACAGGAATGATTGCAGTCCATTTAACCCTAGTCGTCGGGCTACATCTTTCCTGGTGAACAGTATATACAGGGCACCCGAAACAGCGCCGCCAATATGGGCAAAATGTCCGCCGGCATTGCCCGATCGGATCATCAGCACATCCAGTATCACGGTAAATAAGGCGATATACTTAATCTTTACCTGTCCCACGAACAAAAGATGTACAGCGTAATCGGGCACCAGCACTGCCGTGGCGATGGTAATTGCCAGAACCGAAGCCGAAGCTCCTATGGTAGTCGACAACCCGATGGTATCCCTGAAAACCGGGAATGTATTGTAGGCAAGTATGTAAGTTAATGCCCCGGCAATGCCTCCGATAACATAAAGGGTATAGATTTTTTTGCCGGGCATAAATTCCATGAAAATTTTGCCAAACCAAAACAACCAGATCATGTTAAAAAACAGGTGCCAGAATCCTTCCTGCACAAACATATAAGTGATAAGCGTCCAGGGTCTTGAAAGCAGGTTGGGAATAGATGCCGGTACCCCGATCCACTTTAATGTTTCATTGAGCCACAGCTGATCGCCGCCACTGCCCATAGGTTCCGACAAAAATCCCCCGAGATTAACCAATGCCAGTGCAAACCATACGGCAACATTCACCATGATAAGCTGTGAAATAGCCGGTTGCATCCGCATGAATCGTTTTATCCGTTCTCCCGCTGACTGGTTGTAGTACATTTCTTTATCAACATTTTATCCGTAACCCGGAGCTGTAAACAATAGTGATAAATCCCGATTTTATTGATAATAATTATGGTGGTGACGGTCAGCCTTCTTTTTCCAGTATAAAATGAGGAAAAATCCAAAAATCATACCTCCGAGATGTGCAAAATGCGCAACCCCGCTATTCTGGTTATAAAACCCGGAGAAAAG
>DGQJ01000281.1:5254-5591 GCA_002389705.1 Bacteroidales bacterium UBA4417 | reverse complement strand
TGGGATCTTTCCCGACGGGTAGGCCACCAACAAAAAAGAAAAATCCGGGAACTTTCCGGGCATAAAATGAAAAATCTTCTGACCCGGTTTTAGCTGGTTTCAATAATAAATTTTCAGCCCCGGCTGCTTTTTGCAGGGAAGGTAGCATCGCATACAGCAGTTCGGGATTATTGAATACTACCGGATAGTGAACAGAGTACGGCAACTCAACCAATGCTGTTGCCCCGGCAGATTCGGCTGTTTTTTCTGCTACCTGTCGGACCCGGCTAAAAACAAACGATTCGTCAACTTCACTAAAGGTCCTGATGGTGCTTAGCATTTCTACCTGTTCGGGAAT
>DGQJ01000281.1:4356-5229 GCA_002389705.1 Bacteroidales bacterium UBA4417 | reverse complement strand
CGATAGCCAGGGTTGTGAGCCATGTGAAGGTTTCCCTTTCACCGTAATTTTCATATCGCCGGTGCCAGCCATAGCTGCACCCGGGTGGTACGAAATTTTACCTACCTCGAGTAAGGCATCCATATGAAGCCCAAAAATAACATCCACTTTCGGGTTATCGAGCACACCCTGTTTTACCATCAACTCAGCACCTCCATCTTCTCCTTTAGGGGCACCTTCTTCGGCCGGCTGAAAAATAAAGACCACGGTTCCTTTTAATTCCTTTTTCATGCCGGCAAGTATTTCGGCTACTCCCATCAGTATGGCAACATGCCCGTCGTGCCCACAGGCATGCATCACGCCGGTTTCCTGCCCGTTGTAGGTAGTTCGTACTTTTGAGGCAAAGGGAACCTCGGTTTTTTCTGTTACAGGCAAGGCATCCATATCGGCCCTGAGCGCAACCACAGGACCCGGTTTATCACCCTTTAATATGCCAACAACCCCGGTTATCGTAACGCCGGTTCTCACCTGGAGGCCTAGCGATTGCAGATGCTTTGCGATAATTGACGAAGTACGCTCTTCACGATTTCCAAGCTCAGGATGCTGGTGAAAGTCGTGGCGCCAGGCAATAATTTTATCCTCAATTTTATTGGCACTGCTGTTTATGGCTGCCTGGTAATTTGTTTTTTGCGCATGAACTGCATGGCAAAATATTATCGTTACAGGTAAAAGGTATAGGAATTTCATCTGCTGAATTTTGGATGCCTCTGTTACAGGGATTCGTTTATCCCTTTTTAATTTTTCAACTTTTGTAAGGAAAATTCACCTCGAAAGGCGAAAAGGCAGGAGAAAAGCGGGCAGTGTATCCGATACTTAAGCTGCTGTTGTTACCGG
>DGQJ01000281.1:0-4224 GCA_002389705.1 Bacteroidales bacterium UBA4417 | reverse complement strand
AAGGCAACAATGTCAATCAATGCCAATCCGATCATTTTGAAATGGAAAAAGAAAAAGCTCCAGCAGAAGTTAAAAAATAATTGCACCATGAATACGCCGATAGCCTGGTTGCGTTCCTTGTTTGCCGGAAGTTTCCAGATCATGAATAAGGAAATTCCCATAAGTATGTAAAGCGTTGTCCATACCGGTCCGAAGACCCAGTTGGGCGGGTTAAACGATGGCTGGTTAAGCGAGGCATACCAGCCTGGGATGGCTTCCGAAGTAAACATACCGGCAATGCCTCCAACCGCAAGCGGAAGTAGGAGGGAGGTTATGAGTTTTCCTGTCTGATTTATTTTCACCGTGCGTCTATTTTGTTTGTTTAAGTATTCTCAGTGCTTCGTCAACATGTCTGGTTGCTTGCATCTGCGAATTGAAAATATAGATTACTTTACCAGTTTTATCGGCAACATAAGTTACGCGGCCCGGCAGCAATCCGAGTAAATTAGTGGGCACACCAAAAAGCTTACGGATTTTATTTCCTTCGTCGCTCAGCAGGGTAAAAGTAAGCCTGTGTTTAAGGGCAAATTCCTTATGGCTTTCGACGGATTGCCCGCTGATACCAATAATTACGGCATCAGCTTCCCTGAAAACTTCGAACTGATCCTGGAAAGAGCAGGCCTGTGCCGTACAACCCGGGCTGTCGTCTTTCGGGTAAAAATAAATAACCAGGTTCTTTTTGCCGAGTACCGTATTGATATCGAACAAATTGCCGTCCTGGTCTGGTAAAATGAAGGAGGGGATGGTGCTCTCGATTTTGATTTCGTTCATGGATTTGTCTTAACTAAAGGTTAAATATGATATAAATAAGAGAAGATAAATGATGAGGTAAAAACGATAGAAGTTTCTCATTTTCAAATAATTTTTGTTATCCGGATAGATGTTTCCGAAAAGGGCTTTCAGTTCTTTTCCGAAATAAGGTTTGATGTTAATTACCCAGTTATCCGTCTGATAAACGATTTTGCGGAATTTACTCCGGTAAAAGGTGAGGGGCAATCCCCAGGCAATAAACAGTATAAGCCAGATATTTTCGAGGAGGAACATGGGTTTGATTTAAATGGTTTGAGGGTTCAATGCTGCGCGTTTCAAGGTTCCATGCTTCGCGTTTCAGGGGTTCAATGCCTCGCGTTTAAGGGTTCAATGCTTCGTGTTTGAGAGTTAATGGTTTTGTGATTACAAGTTCAATAGTGGAATTCTTCTCGTTTACGTTAAGCCCCCACGGGGTTTGGGGTTACTCGTATTCTCAAACATCAAATTCCACCATCCACCATCCGCCATCCAACATCCAATATCTACCTTCAACATCCGCCATCCGCTATCCGTCATCCAGCATCCACCTTCAACATTCGCCATCCGCTATCCGCCATCAAACATCCGCCTCCGTCCATCACCCCTCTCCCCATTTATTTCTTTGGAAACCAAGGGATAAATGCGTTTGTCTTTCGCACATACTCCTGGTAACCGGGTTTCGTGTTATTCAGTGTTTTTTCCAGGAGTGCTACGCCCGATACTTTGATGATCAGCGCAGTCATTAATACGGATCCAAATACCGGCCAGTAACTCCCTGCCGAAATACAAATTAATCCGAAACCTGCCCACACCGCCGCATCGCCAAAGTAATTGGGATGGCGGGTATAATGCCAGAAACCGGTGTCGAGTACTGTGCCTTTATTGGCCGGATTGGCTTTAAACCTTGCCAGTTGCATATCGCCGCCGGCTTCAAATGTGAACCCGATTATCCAGATTGCTATTCCTGCATAATCGAGTATTCCAAGCGCGTGTCCCGAAAGATACTGTGCCCCGAGCAGCGGCGCCGAAATAAGCCACATCAATATTCCCTGCAGCAGGAACACCGAAAAGAAGCTGTACCACCAATAGCCTTCGCCAAAGTCCTTCCTGAATTTCTGGTACCTGAAATCCTCGCCTTTTCCCAGGTTACGCCATGCCAGGTATATGGACAGGCGCAATCCCCATATGGCCACCATGATCATTAAAAGGATTTTACGGGCTTCGAATCCTTCGGTGAAGATAAAGTAAACCGCTGCAGCTACCACAAACCCGAATCCCCAGAACAGGTCAACAATGCTCACGTTCCTGATTCTGATGCTGATCAGCCAGAGGATGGTCATCATTAACATAATGGCTGCAAATGCGAGGATGTAAATCTGGAAAAATGTCATATCGTTTTTTGAAATTTTATTTCGATCATTGAATGATGCAAACCAACTATTTACTTTGAATTTAAACTTTCCTGGTTGGAGTTACAGCCACTTTGTTACCAGTTTTCTAAGATTGTTATATTGCGTGTTTACATTAACGATTTACCTGAATATGCTGCTCTTATTATCAAGCATTGCCAAATCTTCAGCCGATAACGTAAACGTCATAGCCCCGGTATTTTCATTTGCATGCGATTCCTTGGTGGCTCCGGGAATGGCAACCACAGTTTCGCCATGAAAATTGATCAGCCAGTTAAGCGCGATTTGTGATGTTGTAACATCGTATTTTTTGGCAAGTTCCTGCACACATTTAATTACAGGCCTGCTTTTTTCAAGTCCCGCGGGCTTAAACTGGGGTGTGTACTTGCGCATGCCGATGTTTTTCAGTAACTTCGGATTGTCGTGAAACTTCCCGGTTACAAGCCCCTGTGCCAGTGGGGAGTATGCGATGATACTTATGCCCAGTTCTTTGGCGGTTTGTAATATGCCATTCGATTCAATTTTCCGGTCGAGGAGGCTGTACCGCACCTGGTTGGAGACCAAATTGATGCCATGTTTTTGGAGTGCCTCCCAGGCTGACCGCATCTGTGAGGCGGAAAAATTACTTACACCAACATACCGGATTCTGCTTTCCTTTACCAACCTGGCCATGGCATCCATTTCGGCTTTCTCATTCGAGAAACCCCAGGGCTGGTGTACCTGGTAAAGGTCAATCGGGTATGGTTTCAGGGCATTTAACCGGGCATTAATTGTTTTTGTAATATTAGAGGCGGTTCTGAACATAGGCCACCATTTAGTTGCAAGCATAATTTCGCCTGGTTTTTTGCCTACCGTAGCAAGTGCATCCGAAAGGGCTCGTTCCGAAGCACCATTTCCATACACTTCGGCTGTATCGAACCAATTGATGCCCCCTTCGAGGGAAGTTTTAACGATACTGTTTATGGTATTATTTTCAATGGTGGGCCAGAATTTCCCGGCCATATTTTGTTGTTTGCTGAACTGCCAGCAACCCAAACCGATAGGGGTTATCATCAGATTGGATCTACCAAGTGAGCGGAGGGGAAGGGTTTGTTTCATGTGTTATTAATTTATTAATTCATTGCTTATTTCAGCGGTATTAATGCTTGCTTCGCAGGTGTTTTTTAAAGGTCACATTGAATATGCCATAATATCATTTTCGGTTGGTGAGAATACTTTCTCATGGCTATTTCATCTGTTATTAATTTGTTTTTTTAGAGGTCAGATGGAATATGCCATAATATCATTCTCGGTTGGAGAGAAAATTTACTCATGGCTATTTCATGTATAGTAATGTTTAATTTTTAGTTAAGCAGTTGTATTTATTTTTTAGAAAGCCGGAAAATAAAAGCGAATAAAAAAATGAGAATTCAACCATGGGTTTGATAACCAGATGCTTTTGTCCGAAATTTACAAAAGATCAGGATTACTCCCAACCAGCTCTTCGTCATTACTTCCGACATCCGACCTTCGTTCTCCGACTTCCGTCTTCCGACTTCTGTCTTCCGACATCTGTCCTCCGACATCCGACTTCCAACTTCCGACATCATCCTTAACCAGCCGCAATCTTCCTGATCATGCCCCTGAAAATAAAACCATGAAATGGCAAAACCAAATACCAGTAAAGCCTTCCGGGTAAACCCAAAGGCCTGAAAGTAGCTGTTTGTGTAAGGGTATTTTTTTCGTCGATGGAAAACTCAAGCCAGGCCTCGCCGGGTAATTTCATTTCGGCGTAAAGTAAAAGCCTTTTTGCATCGCGGTCAGCATACAATACCCTCCAGAAATCCAGGGCATCGCCGGCCGAAATATCAATCTCACTTTTCCTGCCCCGTCGCATGCCTACACCGCCTGCAAGCCGATCCATAAACCCGCGCAATCCCCATAGCCAGTTGCCATAATACCAGCCGGTTTTGCCTCCAATCGACCAGATTTTGTTCAGCGCAGACTC
>DGQJ01000398.1 GCA_002389705.1 Bacteroidales bacterium UBA4417 | reverse complement strand
TTCTCTATCCATTGCTGAATAGTAATTCCATTTGGCTGTATTTGCCATCCACTGTACGCCAGTCCGTTATATGCGAGCGTGATAAAATACCTGTATGTCATATTGCCTCCGGGCTGCAAAATTAACTTTTCTATTGAATATTACGAAAATTCATATATATAAAAATGTATTTACATATTGACATTCTTTATATTACACAAGCTTTTTAGAAAGAATATAAATTACAATCATGCATAAAAAAAACGAACCGTAAATCACTGAAAATTAATTGAAGATACATATCTTTACAATGTCTGTTGTGAATTGATTAACAATGTATACTGGTACTATTCAAGTAATTACAATCAAACCCTAACAAAATGACAAACACCGAAGTTTTAATTCATGAACTGGTTGAAAAGCATGGAAAAACACGCAATGCTTTAATGCCCGTATTACAGGGGGTAGTTGCCCGGGAAAAATTTCTTTCTGAAGAAGCTATGATTGCCGTGGCCCGCGAGCTGGATCTTTCAGCCGCGGATGTGTATGGCACAGCTTCGTTCTACACATTCCTGGATACAAAACCCAGGGGAAAAAATATTCTGCGGGTATGTAAGACTATTTCCTGCCACATGCAGGGCAAGGATGCAATTATCAAGGCCATTGAAGATCACCTGATGGTTAAAGTGGGGGAAACTACCCACGACAAAAAGTTTACACTGCTTACTGCAAATTGCCTCGGATGGTGCCACAAAGGGCCCGTACTGCTTATTAACGATGAGGTTTTCCCTTCTATGACTCCGGAAAAAGCCATCGAAATCATTGAAGATTTTTCTAAAAAAACCAATTAGTACTCAAGTTAGAAAACACGAATCTCATGGAACAGAAGCAATTAAAGAAAATAGATATCATTTTCGGCTGGGACGACAAGTGCACGCCCATTCAGGTAGTCGAAAAGACCATAAAAAAAACACCCGAAAACATTATACTCGATATGATCGACTCCGGTCTGAAAGGCCGTGGTGGTGCAGGTTTTCCAACAGGGTTGAAATGGAAATTCTGCCGCAACGAGGACNNATTGGAGCAAACGAAGGATACATGTATGTTCGGGGTGAGTATAATTTCATGCTTAAAACACTCGATAAGAAAATTGAACTTTTCAATAAGCAGCTTCGCGATTTAAAAGTCGATTTTCAGATTTACCTTCGCTCAGGAAGCGGGGCCTACGTCTGCGGTGAAGAATCAGCACTTTTCGAATCCATGGAAGGTAAACGCGGCGAACCAAGGAATAAACCTCCTTATCCAACCGTAGCCGGGTACAACAACAAACCAACTGTTATTAACAATGTTGAAACCCTGGTATATACTTCTGAAATCTGCCGTATGGGACCCGAACAATTTAAGGCGCTGGGAACCAAAGACTCAAGAGGATCGAAAGTATTCTCGGTTTCAGGCGATACCCCAATTGCCGGCATTTACGAACTCGAACTAGGCATGCCGCTTAAGGATTTTGTGGAGGAATTTGGCGATGGCGATACCAAGGCTATACAGGTTGGCGGTGCATCAGGGCATTGCGTTCCCCGCAAGAAATTCAACGATACTATTATTGGATTCGAAGGTATACCTACTGGTGGATCGATGATGATTTTTAACTCAAGCCGATCCATGTACAATGTACTGCACGATTACCTTGAGTTTTTTACTGAAGAATCATGTGGACAATGTACGCCATGCCGAATCGGATGTCAGCAATTGCTCAAAGGGATTGAAGCTGTAAAAAAAGGCGAACGCCCGCCCACCTATCTCGATGATCTGAAACGATTAACCTCAACCATGAAAATAGCTGCCAAATGCGGCTTGGGACAATCTGTGGCTAATCCGTTTACTTCTATTGTCGACAACTTTCGTGAAGAAATCATTTACTAACCCAGCGTTTAAACCCAAACATAGGAGAATCTGACTATGAGTAAATATATGGTTAACCTTAAAATAAACAATACCCCCATTCAGGTCGAAGAAGGCACTACCATTCTGGAAGCTGCCAAACGACTGAATTTTCGTATACCAACGCTTTGCAATCATCCCGACCTGACCGTTGCCGGCAACTGCCGCGTATGCGTGGTTGAGGTAAAAGGTGCACGACTGCTGGCGGCTTCATGTGCCACACCGGTTTCGGAAGGTATGGAAGTGAACACTAACAGTGAAAAAGTACGAATAGCCCGAAAACACATTCTTGAGCTGCTACTCTCAGAACATAACGCCGATTGTACAAAATGTTTCAAAAACGGGCACTGCGAGTTACAGGAACTTGCTTCGGAATACCGCTTTGGCGATCACATCTTTATCGACCTGGTTAAAGCCAAAGATAAAATCCGCGATATCTCATCCCCTTCCATCAGCAAGGATGCAAGCAAATGTATCCGTTGCCAGCGCTGTGTGCGCACCTGCGCCGAGCTCCAGTCAGTCTGCGCCCTGGCAGTGGCTAATAAAGGCGATCACCAGGTAATTACAACATTCATGAATAAACCCCTCAACGATGTGGTTTGTACAAACTGCGGGCAATGTATCAACCGCTGCCCAACCGGAGCGCTTTACGAACGCAACTACATTGAGGATGTTTGGCATGCCATTTACGATCCCGACAAATTTGTTGTTGTTGAAACTGCTCCTGCCACCCGGGTAGCCCTGGGTGAAGATCTGGGATTAGATCCAGGCATGCGCGTTACGGGCAAAATGGTTTCAGCACTCCGTAAAATGGGCTTTAACAAAGTACTGGATACCGATTTTACTGCCGACCTCACCATTATGGAAGNNTAGTTGATAAAGACGAAACTGTGAAACTGCCCATGCTTACATCATGCTCACCAGGCTGGGTCAAATTCCAGGAGCATATGTATCCCGGTTTGCTCGATAATCTTTCTACCTGCAAGTCGCCGCAGCAAATGTTCGGAGCACTGGCTAAAACATACTACGCCGATAAAATTAACATCAAAGCCGAAAATATGGTTGTAGTATCGATAATGCCGTGCACAGCCAAAAAATTCGAATGTAATCGCTCCGAAATGCGTGATTCAGGATTTAAAGATGTGGATTATGTACTTACCACCCGCGAGCTGGCAATGATGATAAAACAGGCTGGTATCGAGTTCGAAAAACTTGAAGACGAAACCTACGATAGTATCCTTGGCGAATCAACAGGTGCAGCCGTTATTTTTGGAACTACCGGAGGCGTAATGGAAGCAGCACTTCGCACGGCATACGAAATTATTACAGGCAACGAAGTCCCGTTTACTAATCTTAACATTAAGCCGGTTCGCGGCATGGAAGGAGTAAAAGAAGCAAGCATTAAAATTAAAAACACCAAACCCGACTGGAATTTCCTGGAAGGCGTTGAGCTGAATGTTGCCGTTGCTCATGGACTGGCTAATGCAAAGGTGCTGATGGATGCAGTAAATACGGGTAAAGCCAGTTACCACTTTATCGAAGTTATGGGTTGCCCCGGAGGTTGTATCGGTGGTGGCGGACAGCCAATACCTACTTCGGCCGAAATCCGTAAACGCCGTGCCGAAGCTATTTATGCCGAAGATATGGGCAAGCCAATCCGCAAATCGCACGAAAATCCAGAAGTAACCGAAGTGTATAATGAGTACCTTTCGCATCCGCTCGGACATAAATCGCACGAACTGCTTCATACACACTATAAAGTACGCAATCGCTACTAAACCACTTTACGTTTATTTCAAAAGCCGTCCCATACGTGGACGGCTTTTCCTATTTTTACACGGGAGTTGATCATTGTATTTTTAAGCACTACTTAGAATAAGCACATCAAAAAAATAAAACAATTACTCCTGTTAAAAGCTTATTATTTAGACTTATTATAAATTTATTGTTATTTAATTAACAATGTGAATAAAATAACAATTAACTTGTTTATCAGACTAAATACCTCTAATTTTGCCCCCGAAATTTGGGTTTGAAATACAACCACATTTCGACCAAAACTGATTAAATTTGAATCTCAGAAAAGCAAAGGATCACGGTGATGAAATTAAGAGAAGTAGCTGAATTATTGAATGCAGAAGTAGTATGCGGACACACTAAACTCGAAAGGGAAGTGCAAGCTGTATTTGCATCGGACCTGATGAGTGATGTATTGACTATTGACAGCGAAAAACTACTACTTTTAACCGGTCTTGTCAACATACAAACCATACGCACATCCGAAATGTCGGATATAAAAAACATAGTACTCGTCAGGAATAAAAAAGCATCACCCGAAATGATCGCCCTGGCTGAAGAAAACAGGATTGTAATTATGCAATGCAGCTATTCGATGTATAGAACCTGCGGCATTTTGTACCAGAGTGGTTTAAACCCCGTGTACTAAAACTAAGGAGCAATGAGGTTCGAATACCAGATTGAAGCAGGAAATTTTACCAATGCTGGCGATGCTTCGAGCGGCTTTAAAAAGATATTGAAACAACTCAATGTTGATCCGCAGATTATAAAACGGATTGTTGTATCGATGTACGAGGGAGAAGTAAATATTGTAGCACATTCTAACGGGGGAAAAGCCATCTGCGACGTAGATACCTCGCGGGTGCTGATCCAACTGGTTGATATAGGCCCAGGGATACCTGATATTGAAAAAGCCATGCAGGCAGGATTTTCAACAGCATCAGCTAAAGTACGCGAAATGGGATTCGGGGCGGGAATGGGACTTCAGAACATTAAAAATAACTCAGATATCCTTAACATACAGAGTGAAGTTGGCGTAGGCACCTGTGTCGAAATTATTGTTAACCTGCCACAAAGCTAAAATTATGGATAGCAAACATTTCCATCATGCATTGAAAATCAGCGAAGAAATCTGCATAGGTTGCTCGCACTGCATGAATGTTTGCCCTACTGAAGCCATACGAGTGCGCAATGGCAAAGCCATATTATACGAAAACCGCTGTGTTGATTGTGGTGAATGTTTTAAAGCCTGCCCGGTTAGAGCCATTTTTATTGACCAGGACGACTTTAAACGCATACAATCATTTAATTACCGGATAGCACTGGTTCCTGCAGTTTTCTTCGGGCAATTTCCGGAAGAAATATCGCATAGCCAGATATATAATGCCATACTTGCCAACGGGTTTACGCACATTTACGAAGTTGAAACCAGTGTCGACCTGCTTGCCAATGAAGTTAAAGCATACGTAAAATCGCATCCGGAAAGCAAACCTCTGATTTCATCATTTTGCCCGGCTATAATCAGGCTTGTTCAGGTGAAATTCCCGGCACTCACGGATAATATTATCCTGCTGAAACCACCCTTGGACATTACCGCTTTGTATTGTCGGAAAGAACTTACGGACCAGGGGATTAATCCAGCCGAGATCGGCGTTTTTTATATAACACCGTGTGCAGCAAAAATTGCTGCCATAAAGAGCCCGGTGGGTGAAGATTACTCCATGATTACGGGAGTAATTAATATGGATACCTTATACAACAAAGTATATAAATACATCAGAAACGACAGGTCGACGCGGCAACCGGAAATCCCTGTAAGGCCATTATCAAGAACAGCCCAGCAGTGGACTCTCACGCACGGGGAAGCCAATCATATACCCGGAAGAAGCCTTGCCATTGACGAAATTCACAATGTAATTGAATTCCTCGAGAAAATTGAAAACGATGAAATCGGCGACATCGATTTCCTGGAATTGAGAGCCTGCGATGAAAGCTGCGCCGGAGGTGTATTGCTTTCGGCCAACCGGTTCCTGGTTGCTGAGCGTTTGCGCCGTTACACGCCTGCAACTGATACCACGGCAGCGCCTGAAGAAGGAATAAACAGGTATAAGGACTACCTGCTGAAAAGGATGAAAATCCACAGCATCAACCCCAGGAGCATGATGAAGCTGGATGAAAACATGGAAGAAGCCATGCGAAAAATGGATAAATCGAGCCAGATGCTTCGCTGTCTGCCGCTAACAGATTGTGGCGCATGCGGTTCACCCAATTGCCAGGCATTTGCAAACGATATTGCTTTAGGAGAAGCCGAAATAAGGCAATGTATTTTTATTCAGAAAAACCGCGAACAAACCGGCGAACTTTCGCCCGATGAATCACTCGAGTTGCTGAAAGGCATCTGGGGAAGTGACAAGTTTTTTTCGAACCGTAAATAATCAGTAACATGCAGGTTAAAGAGATAGTTGACATTTTGAATCTGAAAATATTTGGCGGCAGCCAGGGCCTTGACCGTGAAATTACCGGCGGCTATACCAGTGATTTATTGTCGGATGTTATGGGACATGCCGATAGCGGCAAAGTTTGGATTACCTTACAGACGCATAAAAATGTAATTGCAATAGCCTCCCTGAAAGAGCTGTCAGCAGTGATACTAATTAAAGGAAATGCACCTGATGCCGACATGCTGGCCCAGGCCGAAGATGAAGGCATCCCTGTGCTGGGAACGAACGAAGAAGCATTTGAAACCACCGGGAAACTTTACAACCTGATAATGCATTCATAATGAACACATACCGGGCAGATCTGCATATCCATACCGTACTCTCGCCTTGCGGCGACCTGGATATGAGCCCGACCAGAATTATTGAAAAAGCCAGGGAAAAAGGCCTCGATATTATTGGAATAACAGATCACAACAGTACCAGGCATTGCAGCCTGATCCGCGAGTTGGCCCAACCTGCCGGCATATTTGTACTGATGGGTGCTGAAGTAACCACACGCGAAGAAATACATTGCCTCTCGTTCTTTGAAAATGATGATCAATTGTCGGAATTCCAGGCTTATCTGGAGCAACACCTACCTCATGTACCAAACGATACCCAAAAATTTGGGTTCCAGGTGGTTGTTGACAAAGAGGAACAAATACTGGAAGAATTAGAATACCTGCTCATTTCAGCGCTTGACCAATCTTTAAACCAGGTTGAGCAAAAGGTGCATTCGCTGGGCGGAATTTTTATACCGGCGCATATCGACCGACCAAGCTTCAGCATTACAAGCCAGTTAGGATTCATTCCTGCTGATCTTTACATTGATGGGGTTGAGATATCAGCAGGATGTAAAAAAGAAACTATACTCCCGTTTCTTCCAAAAAAGAGAAATATTTCCATTATCAGGAGTTCGGACGCACATTACCTTGATCAGGTTGGTAAAGTATTTACATCCTTCGAAATGGAACACCGGAGCTTTAAAGAAATTAAAATGGCGCTGCAGGCAACTGCAGGCCGAAGTGTAATAAACTAATGAAAGACCTGGCACTGCATATACTGGATATACTTCAGAACTCGGTAACCGCCGGGGCTAGCCTTGTGCAGCTCAGCATTGAGGAAAAGCCCTCAGCCGATAAGTATATTGTTCGTATAAGCGATAATGGGAAAGGAATGAGTGAGGAAATGCTTCAGCAGGTAACTGATCCGTTTTTTACAACCCGAAACACGCGCAAGGTTGGTTTAGGCTTACCTTTACTAAAGCAAAATGCTGAACGTACCGGTGGCAGCCTGCAAATAATTTCGAAGCAAGGCAAAGGAACCGAAGTTACAGCAACTTTCATTTACAGCCATATCGACAGGCTCCCCACGGGTGACATACCCGGAATTCTGGCACTAACCGCTTCATCGTACACTGAAATTGAATTCATCTATAAACATCAAACACCAGAGGGCATTTTTGTATTCGATACAACAGAAATAAAAGAAACGCTCGAAGGAGTCCCGATAAGTAATCCCCAGGTGATTGCCTTTATGAAAGACTTTATCCGCGATAACCTGGCCGCTATAAAAGCATCATAACGATAAAATAAAGAAACCTACTAACCAAAATAAAACCAAGAAAAAATGACCAAGATCACATCATTAGCTGATTTAAGGAGAATTAAATCCGACGTGGAAGTTAAAATGAACCTTCGCGAAAGGAGCGAATCTCCCGAAAGTATGGTTCAGATCAGGGTAGCCATGGCAACCTGCGGAATAGCCTCAGGGGCAAAAATTGTAATGGATTACCTGGTAAATGAACTCGACAAGCGAAACATACCCGCCGTGGTAACCCAAACCGGCTGCATGGGGTATTGTTATGCCGAACCCACTATTGAGGTTACACGCCCTGGTCAGCAACCCATAGTTTTCGGTTATGTTGATTCAAAAAAAGCGGATCAGATCATCGAAAAATACATTAAAAACGGCGAACTGCTTGAAGGCATTATCCCGGTTAACTACGAAAATATTGAAGGCAAGTAACAAACTCTGGAGGAAAACAATATGACACAATACAAAATGCACCTGTTGGTGTGCGGAGGCACCGGATGCAGAGCCTCGGAAAGCGAAATGCTGTTTCAGAACCTCAAAAGTGAAATCCTCGACAAAGGACTTGAAAACGATGTTCAGGTTATTACAACCGGGTGTTTCGGATTCTGCGAAAAAGGACCCATCGTAAAAGTAATGCCCGATAATACATTTTATACACAGGTTAAACCTGATGATGCTGTTGAAATTGTAGCCGAGCATGTAATCAAAGGCCGAAGGGTAAATCGCTTGTTGTATGTAAACCCCGAAACGGAACAACATGTTGCCGATTCGAAACACATGGGATTTTATCGCAAACAGCTGCGTATTGCTTTACGCAACTGCGGTTTTATCGATCCCGAAAATATTGAAGAATATATTTCGCGCGATGGTTACGCGGCCCTGGCAAAATGTCTGACCGAAATGACACCTGCCCAGGTGATTGAAGAAATGAAAAAAAGCGGTCTGCGCGGTCGCGGAGGCGGAGGCTTCCCAACCGGGCTTAAATGGGAAATAACCAGCAAAAGCCAGGCCGACCAGAAATACGTGGTTTGTAACGCCGACGAAGGCGACCCCGGCGCATTTATGGACCGTTCAATCCTCGAAGGCGACCCGCACTCGGTTATTGAAGCGATGGCCATTTGCGGTTACTGTATTGGTGCCGACAAAGGAGTGGTTTACATTCGTGCTGAATACCCGTTGGCTGTTGAACGTCTGAAAATTGCCATGAAGCAGGCTTCGCAATACGGGTTGCTCGGAAAAGACATTTTTGGAACCGGGTTTAATTTCGACATCGACATCCGTTACGGAGCAGGCGCTTTTGTATGCGGCGAGGAAACAGCACTTATCCATTCCATGGAAGGCTTACGCGGCGAACCCACCATTAAACCCCCGTTCCCAAGTGTATCGGGATACCTCCAGAAACCAACCAACGTAAATAATGTTGAAACCTTCGCCAATGTACCGGTAATCATTAACAAAGGAGCCGAATGGTTTGCATCTATCGGAAGCGAAAAATCAAAAGGAACCAAGGTATTTGCCCTTGCCGGAAAAATCAACAATGTAGGCCTGATTGAAGTCCCGATGGGAACCACGCTCCGCGAGATTATTTTCGAAATCGGCGGNNTCCATGATGGGATCGGGAGGTATGATTGTGATGGACGAAGACGATTGTATGGTTTCGATTGCCAAATTCTACCTCGATTTCACCGTTGAGGAATCGTGTGGGAAATGTGCACCTTGCCGTATTGGTAACAAGCGACTGAACGAAATGCTCGAAAAAATATGCGAAGGCAAAGGCACCATGCACGACCTGGACCTGCTGCGCAACCTCAGCCATGTTGTTAAGGACACGTCGCTATGCGGGCTTGGCCAAACATCGCCTAACCCTGTATTATCAACCATGGACAATTTCATGGACGAATACCTGGCCCATGTTGTAGATCACAAATGCCCCAGTGGACAGTGCAAAGCCCTGCTTCAATACGTTATTGAAGCCGAAAATTGTGTTGGATGTACTGCCTGTGCCCGCAATTGCCCTGTTAATGCAATTGCCGGAGAGCGCAAAGGTGTTCACGTAATTGACCAGGAAACCTGTATCAAATGCGGTGCATGCTTGGAGAAATGTAAATTCAACGCTGTGTTTATCAAGTAAGAAAGGGGAATAAACCATGGAAATGATTAATATAAAAATAGATAATAAGGAATTAAAAGTAGCGCCGGGAACAACCATCCTGAATGCTGCCAAATCAGTCGGCATTAACATCCCGACTTTATGCTACCTGCACCTGCACGATTTCGATATCACCAATAAACCGGCCGGATGCCGCGTTTGTGTGGTTGAAGTAAAGGGCCGGCGCAACCTTGCTCCTGCCTGCGCTACCGACTGTTTCGAAGGCATGGAAGTGAATACGCATAATGTTCGTGTGCTGAACAGCCGCAAAACGGTACTTGAACTTATCCTGAGCGACCATCCTACCGATTGCCTGGTATGTGCAAAAAGTGGAAGCTGCGAATTGCAGACACTTGCCCAGGACCTGGGGATACGCCAGATAGAGTACCAGGGTGAACAATC
This sequence comes from Bacteroidales bacterium UBA4417, assembly GCA_002389705.1. Taxonomy (GTDB): domain Bacteria; phylum Bacteroidota; class Bacteroidia; order Bacteroidales; family UBA4417; genus UBA4417. The sequence goes on along the minus strand of DGQJ01000398.1, from coordinate 432 downwards.
ACATTATAAGGAAGATACTTCGCCGGCTATTATCCGCGATGTCGACAAATGTATTATGTGCCGCCGTTGTGAAATGATGTGTAACGAAGTACAAACGGTAGGTGTACTTTCAGCAGTAAACCGTGGCTTTATGTCAGTGGTTGCGCCTGCATTCGAAATGAACCTCGACCACAGCGTATGTACCTATTGCGGACAATGTGTGGCAGTTTGCCCAACCGGCGCGCTCACCGAAGTTGATCATACCAACCAGGTTATCCGCGCACTGGCTGACCCATCCAAAACAGTGATTGTTCAAACCGCTCCTGCCGTAAGGGTTGCGTTGGGCGAAGAATTCGGAATGGAAGTTGGCTCTATTGTTACCGGAAAGATGGTTTCGGCATTGAGAAATCTGGGTTTTGACTATGTATTTGATACCGATTTTGCTGCCGACCT
>DGQJ01000304.1:4070-7850 GCA_002389705.1 Bacteroidales bacterium UBA4417 | reverse complement strand
CTGAATATCAAAATCAAAATAAAAATCATCGAGAAATGCCTGTGCAGTTGCATATCCCATCGATTGGTATGCTGCCAGGTCGTTCATCTGTACAGCTTTTAATAATTGAAACCCGCCCCGCTTGAAGAGATAATAATTCAGGCTTATGCCTAACGTATAGTAATCCCAGTAAGGATTCGTAGGATATACCCTGGTATCTTCGTAAGTAGGCCTGTGGCCGAAGTACTGTGTGGCAATATTCAGTGCATCAGTAAGCTGCTGCCTTTTTGAAGTCAGAAACGAGTCATCAATAGGGTAGATGTCAATAAAACTGGGGAAGCCTTCATTCGACCAAGCTGTATTTGTACCAGCCGGGAAATTTGACTGGAAGGCGTGTCCCAGTTCGTGCCTGTTCTGATGATAAAACAAGCTGAGTTGTTCGGCAGTTGCAGCACAGGTTGAGTGCAAGCCTGATGACCAGGCTGTACCACCGGTAATCCGGTTTCCGCTGGTAGTGCCTTCAATGTCGGCATCTACACTTTCGGGAAGGGTGAAGAAAGATAATTTTTCAGTGGGTTCAACGCCGAAATTTGTGCTATACTCCTGGTAAGCAGCCTCTACTGTATTCTGAAATGTAGGGAAATTGAGTGCATAATCACAGGACCTGGTATAATAGTTAAAGTGGGCACTTTCATATTTTTTGATGCGCAAATTTTCGTCGGTTTGCAGAAAGCGGGCACTCACNNTACCGGTTAAAATCACTTAGCAGGCCAGCAATATCATTTACGTTGAACCAGTAGGAAGCAACATTGAATCCCGATGCCGATATGTTGGTTACCAACGGATATCCCCAGTTTTTGAAAACATTCATAAACTCACCGAAAGCTCCGGCTACCCAAAGCCCGTTTTTTGCAGTAAAAGAAGTCTTGTCGTTGAGCACGTCAAATGAACTGAAGCTTCCGCCGTACGCATTTACAGCATTTTTAATTACATCATCGGCAGGTAATATCCCTGCTTCGTATAGCGGGAAACCAGTTTTGAAGAGCAACGGTAAATTGCGGGTTTGGTAAAAAAAGTACATGTACGACTGGCATAGGTAATACATGGCCACATCGGTCAGGTTTGAAAACACGGCTTTTTGGGCAGCTGTTGATGGCTCAGTTATATTGGTGGTCCCATCGCTTGCTACAAATCCGGCATCGAAGTCAAATGCATCTGCAGGTTTTTGCGACTGGTAATTATCGGCTGTTAGCAGTTTGAATGGATATTTGAAAGTTTCGAAGCCCGGATTGCCGTAAACCCTCGAGTGCAAACGCAATACATTTATTTTATTGTCAATACGTTGCATGTCGAGCCCTGCAATTACAGCAGGAATTTCGAAACTAAAGGCTGCAGGCTCAAGCGTAAGATCTGACCCTGCAACAGTTACCATACGGTTTGTGCTGTAATTGAAATTTGTTGAAAAAGCTTTCTCCCAGCCTTCGTTGGGTGCTTTGGAATTGTCGGTATAAAACTTATACTCAACAAAATAATAGCGGCTAATCGGCACCGTAGCCGAATACAAATTACCGCTTTCGAGATTTAGTTCAGTACTGCCCCAATCGTTAAAACCACCTCTAACATACACATGGTTAGTTCCTTGTATAAAATAGCCTTTTGCAATCATATCAGTCATATCGACAGAAAATTTCACGTTTACCTTGGTTTGTGTAGCTACAAACTGATCAAGCCAGTTCCACCAGGCGTTTTGAAACGACCCGAGATCAGGATAGCCTATATCGGCATAATTCATTTTTTCAACAAATTTGGCAAGCGCAGCTTCTCCCTTGGTCATGGCAATAAAATAGGCTGCTGCGGTGGACCATGTATATCCTTCGTTACCGCTAAATACGTTTATAATAAATGGTTTACCACTTTGTGTAATAAGGGATTTTATATATTGCCTGAAGTTGGTTTGCCCGGTGAAACTTTCAGGTGCATTGCGGCCATAATAACAGGCCACTCCTTCGTTGAGCCAGGCTGGAAGTGTTACCTGTGTTTTCCAGGCTTCAACGGTATGCGTAAATTCGTGAATCAACACATCCACAGCGCCATTGTATTCAACCTGCGTTGGCGAAACTACTTTAATGACGGACTTGCCCCAGGCTGTTCCGGTTGCCCACGAAGGCTGTTCAGGGTAACCATTGGCCAGGTGAAACAAATCGAGGGTTGGATAAATGTAAATACTGGTTTTGCTACCAACGGTTGTTTGCAGGGCTGCCGTAATGCGTTCGAAATGGTTCTCGAGCTTGGTGGCATAATCGTCGATAATGGGGTTCTCCTGGTCCGAATAATAAAAATTAAAATGAGTGGTCGATTTTAGGTTGCTCAGGTTGCCATCGTTAAAAAACACCGTTGGCAGGTTCAAATCGTTTACCGAAATGCTGATAGTACGATCTGGAACGTTCGGGAAATCGTTTTCCCAACCTCCGTTTTCGGCACCCGCGGTGTTGATGTAGTATTTAAATTGCGAATAACTGTTGTCGGCCAACGAAATAGTTACTGAATATACATTGCCGCTTCCTTTAGACATCACATTGCTGGTACCCCAGTTGTTGAATGTTCCCCTGATATATACAGCGTCAGATTCGGGGTTAAATTTCGCCTGTTTTACCATCAGACTCATATCAACCGAAAATTTTATGTTGCGGTTGGCATAAGTATTGGCAATAGCAAGAAATGACAGTAGCAGTACTATTATAAACTGGTAATTTTTTTTGCAAAATTGTATGGTTGGTGTCATAGGATGTAGGATTAGAATGATTTAAGATATTTTTGAAGGAACGTATGCTTCTGTAATTGAAGAGATTAAGTTAAATGTATTTTTTTGATTTGGTTCGTCCCTGTGCATCATAATTTATTCGTACCGTTTTCTTCTCGCCGGTGCCAGTCTGGTATTCCTCCTTTATCACGCTCGACGCCTGTGGCCCTTTTCCAATATCCGAGGCCATGGCCGAAGTAAAAGTTACAATCAGCAAGCCAACAAGCGCAATAAATGAGGTGGCCAGAGTGGTCCAGTAAAAAGCAATTGCCGGTATTATAAGTATGAAACTTCGCACCAGGCCGGCTTTGTAGCCAAATTCGCGAATGCTGCGAAAAATTGCCCAGCCGAAAAATGCCGGCATTACAAGTTGCTGAATCCAGAAAAATTTCACAATAATTCCTGCCTTCGAAGGAAAAGTGAAAACCGGAATATGGAGTATAAAGTTTTTAAATTCGGTATCGTAAAACAGGACAGTAAGACCAGTTAACACTCCGAAAAAAGCAGATGCATACAGAAAAGCTATTCCTGGTTTAGTAATGCCCGGCGTATTACCCGACCATTTGTANNAAGGATCCAGAATTCTTTGTGTGTAAACCGCAGCATGGTGTCGAGCGAGCGCTGAATGCGCCCTTTTGTTGGGCTTGTGCCTTCTTTGTAACAATATTTTGGAAGCGTAACAAGATTAATTACATAAGCCCGGCTGCTGTCGGGCAATGCTACCAGGGCGCCAAGTTTGGCATTAAGTCTGAGTATTTCAAGTACTTTGAATTTTTCTCCTTTCTTTAACGTATCTGTTTTCCAGTCAAGGAAGTTCTTTGATTCAATCTCCTTTCTGCTGGTATAAACAATATACTCGCTGGCATCAACTACAAAAATGTCACTTGCTGAAGCATTCAGGCGCGAAAGACTGTCGTCGTAATCAGTGTTAATTTTAGATGTGAGAATATCCTTTGTTTTGGCAGCATACAAATGATTGTTTGCACCAAGGAATGAACATA
>DGQJ01000304.1:0-4010 GCA_002389705.1 Bacteroidales bacterium UBA4417 | reverse complement strand
TAATTGGCTCTTATCCTGACTCGCTTGCGGGGGCTATTTAATGGTTTCGATATTTCTGAGTGCTAGTCTTTCCGAACAATAACCAATTCGCCTTTTCGATTTATGAACCCCGATTGCTGCGAGCCATCAGCATAAAACTCAACATAAGCCAGGTTGCTGCTAAATGCTGAAATGCTCTGGTACATAGCTTCCCTGATTATTATTTTTCCATCGTAATTGAGAACCTGTAAGCCATCCTGGTTTTTGGGCTGGTAAACAATGGTTCCGTCGGAATTTACATACGGATCAGTGTAATAGAGCAGTTCCCTGATTATTTTGCCATTAACATCAATGACAGCTTTTGTGAGTTGGGGGTTATCCAGGGTAACCAATGCATAGCCATTGTAAAAATCAAATGAGTTGAACGTGTACTTAAACCCAAGGGGCATGTTACCCTCTGTATCCAGGTATCCGGCTTTGTATTTTTCACTGTTCTTAACGAGCGCCCTGCCAGATGAAAATTTATTGGGTTTTTCACGGTAGTCGAATGGAATGCGTGTAGTACCTGTTTTATCTATAAATCCCCAATAAAAATTCACAGTGTTTTGAACCGCGCATCTTTCATCCGAAAATTCACCGGCATCTTCCCATTGCTTATTCTCGGGTTTTATAACCCATTTGCCAAGGTTGTCAATAAATCCATACGAGTTTAATTTGTCGTCCCAAATTTTCGTTAATCCATTTCCAAAAGGTCCAAATTCAAAAAACCAGCCTTTAAATTTAGGTGCAACAGCCCCAGATACGGCACTACCCTGGGTATTAATGAAGCTGTACACTGTTGGTTTACCGGGGCCGGCTACCTTTCCAACAACGGCAATACCATCATAGAAAGGCGATGCTTCTTTAAAGGATTGATTTTTAAATAATTGATTGCCCTTTTTATCGATGTAAACCGGTATGTTTCCATATCCGTCTGCAGCCCTGATGCCTAACAGACAAATTCCATCAGAAAAGAAAGGCGCTTTGTTGCCCCAGATGAAATATTTTGGTTCGATAACCCAGTTTCCAAGGGTATCAATAAACCCCCACAGCTGGTTTTTTTGTAAGGCGCATAACCCTTCTTTAAAGATATAGTCGGAGCTGTTGTAATCGAACTTTACAGGTTTCGCTTTATCCAAATCTGGTCTTATGATTTGTAATATGCCTCCGGCGTCATGTGCACCCGACACACTTTCCTGTGCAATAGCACTCATTTGCAAGGTTGCCGTAAGTAACAGGATACAATAAATCAGGTTGGGGAGTATAAATTTTTTAATTGCTTCCATGTATAATCTTATAGCAGTTTATCAGTTCCAGCCTTTAGCTTTTTTATAGGCTTCATAACTTTTAAATAATACCTTATTCATGGCAGCGTTTGCCCTATTAATCAGGAATGACCCTGTAACTTTTTGTGTTTCACAAGCTTTCATTTCTTTGGTAGTAGCGAGGATCAGCCAGTTATCGGTGGTCCCCTCTTTAATTACCTGGTTGGTGTTATCCATGAGCAGGGCTGGTACCGAAAATTGTATATTTTGGCCACCCATAGTTTTCTCAGAGTTTACTTTTAATTGTACAGTAGCCTCGAGTATAGCTTTATTCCATTCAAATGATGTTATTTTTACATCTTTAATTATGTAGGCATTGTTGCCGGTTGAGTCAACAAAGGGTAGNNTCATCAACAGATTTTGATTCGGTTTTCGCCTTAGCGGTAACAATTGAGTCTTCGGCATGGTAGGCTTCCTTAATGGAAAGGAGTTTCCCGAAATAACCACTGTGTTCAGTTTTTTTCTCAGCAGTTTTGTTGCTGCACGATGCAAGGCCTGCAATTAAACACAGGCAGATAAGATTGGATAGTAGTTTCATTTTATTAAATTTTAAATGAATAATAATGTTTCGTGCAAATCTATGTAAACTATATATGTTGAAACAAATTATATTTGTGCGGATTTATGAATCAATACACCATCAGGAATAACATATGCAGGAGAATTAGAAAGAATGACAATCTCTATCAGATTGCAAGTTTTTGTTTCTCAATATATTCGGTAGGAGTTACCCCTTTAAGTTTTTTGAAGGCAGCATTAAATGCACTTTTTGATTTAAAGCCACAGGTCAGGGCAATCCCTTCGATGCTCATAAGTTGTTGTTGATCAGCCACCAGAATTTTGCAGGCTTCTTCAATACGGTACTGGTTTATAAACGAATTGAAATTGTGCCCGGTGCGGGCATTTATTATCCTCGAAATATACAAGGTGTTAGTGCCAAGCAACGATGCTAATTCGTGCAGGGTAAGGTCCTGCCTGAGATAATATTTGTGTTCGGTCATCGCGCTTTGTATTCGTTCCCAGATGGATTGCTGTATATGTTCATCCAGTTTAAGAACTATTTCTTTCCCGGCTTGCGTTGCTGTGGGTTGCTCTTTGTCTGTATCCGCTTTCAGCAAAGGAGGGGTTTCCTTTGTTTTGTTAAAGGCGCTGACAGAGAGCGATATGAGAAATATAATACCGGCAATAACAGTTACACTTAGTATTGTGCCTCTATAATTTGGCTGGTGAATTTCTCTTTCGTTTACCGCTTTGTCAATCAGTTCGTCAGCATTAAGTTCGTTTTTTATTTCCTGTTGTACAAAGGAACTGTTGGCATTATGCACTGAATCGCCGGCTTCGCTGTACTTCCGGTAATAATCAAGNNGGGTTTGCCTGGCAAGGATAAGACTTCTGTTCAGGTTGGCAACAGCTTCGGAGTAATTCTGGTCCTGCAGATTAAAACGGCCAAGGGTATTGTAATACACAATTTCCGACAATTTATCACCTGAATTCTTCATATAGATTTTTGCTTCTGCCAGTGCCTGTACTACCGGTTCATATTTTTTTAAGGTCAGGTTTAAATCGGCAATGTTGCATGCTGCAAAACAAGCCCCCTGCCAGTCGCCGCAGCGTGTTTTAGTGTGGATCGTTTTTCTGAACCAGGTATCTGCGTTTTCAAATTTATTTAGCCCAAGTGAATAAAGCCCTAGCATATTTTGGGCATAACCAAGCCCTTTGTCGTTCTGTAATTTGGTAAATATGGCTACTGCCCTCATGAGCATCTGGTATTGCTGGTCGTTGTTTGGCCCCGATTTATAGACACCTGATGTGTTGCAATACAAGTATGCCATATAGAGGCTATCTGAGGTTTGCTCGCAAAGATGCGTAGCCCGTGCCATTATTTTCTGCGCAATTTCAGTCATTCCAGCATCATGATAAAGCAGGCCAATTGAAATCAGGGAGCGGCCTGCAGCCCATTTATCGTTGCATTGCCGGTAGTATTTTTCGGCTTGTATCAGGTTTTCGACAAATTCGCTGCTGTTTCCCTGTTGTTTTTTTATTCGTGCCAAGAGCAGGTATATGTCAGCCTGTAAGCGTTGCTGGCTCTGATCATTAATTGATAGAAGCGCATCCTGGCAAAGTGCGTTAGCTGATTTCAGGTCATTTATTCTGAAATAATATCTGGCCTTACAATAATAAAATTCAGGATGAAACTTATTGTAACCACCTATTTTAAAGGATTTTTCAGCTTTAGCCAGGTCTGCTGCCACCGAATCATTGGAAGATCCATCCAGCAGTCGTATCATGGCCCGCGTGGTATATGTTCTTGCTATCCAATATCTGTCATACAGCTTTTTCGCATCCTTTAGGGCTACCTGGTTCAACTCCATTGCCTTTTGAAGCGAGTCATTGTTTAATATTGCCAGTATCAGTAATAATTCAATTTTCCTGCTTCCCGAATTAATCCTGATTTGTTGCTCAATTTTGCGCTTCTGATTCTCCCTGGAATTGGTAATATTACAAAAAGCTGTGGCCGAAAAATAATGTAGACACAGTATTAGAATGCAAAGCCGTTTCATAAATATTAATCTATGCGGATTACAAATAATTGCCGGAGTGCTTAATTTTCAGCAAATAAAGCAAATTTCCGAATATATACAAATAAAATTTCCGGTTAAATTTTTG
>DGQJ01000061.1 GCA_002389705.1 Bacteroidales bacterium UBA4417 | reverse complement strand
ACAGTAACCATCAGAACACCTCTGTCATGAACAAAATCAACGTACTGCTTACCGACGACCACCAGCTGATTATCGACGGATTAAAATCACTTCTAAAAGATCAGGACGATATAAACGTTTCGGCAGAAGCCAACAACGGCCGCGAGGCTTTGCGTATCCTGGGTTTTCTTCCGGTTGACGTTGTACTGATGGATATTGACATGCCTGTTATGAATGGCATTGAAACCCTGAAGGAAGTAAAGAAACAATACCCTGATGTGAAGGTAATTATCCTTTCGATGCACAACGAAGCAGGGATGATAAAGAGCCTGATTGATCTGGGCGCAAATGGATATCTGCTTAAAAGCTGCACGCAGGATGAAGTGGTGAGCGCCATCCGGAAAGTGGCTGCCGGACAGGCCAGTTTTTCGACCGATGTAACTATGGCCTTGTTAAAACCGGCAAATCAGGAACAGAAAACAGAATTCCTCACCGAACGCGAAACGGAAATTCTGAAAATGATAGCCGCCGGATTCTCTAACAAGGAAATTGGCGACAAGTTGTTTATCAGTCATCGCACGGTGGATACGCACCGCACCAACCTCATGAAAAAGATCAGCGTAAACAATATTGCAGGCCTGATCAGCTATGCCATAAAAAACGGGATCGTCTGAAATACCTAACCTTCACCAGGTTCCCGTTATTTCAATTATACTTCAAAACATCCTCTGGTCGTTTGCTGAAGCAGGTTCAGCAAGGCAAAACCCTCTGATTTTTCTTCAATATACGGTAAAAGTCGTAGCAAATTACGATGAATTTCGTATTTCCGAAAGGCACAGCACACACTAATTTTGATGCTGTAATTGCTTACACCTTTTAATTGAACACTATTCCGGAAGAAAAAGATCTTCACAGTGTTTCCGGTCAGGTCTCCATTCACGGCAGTGTTTTGAGGTAATAAGCAATTACAACCTGGCCGGAGCTCTGTGATTTTTTATTTGCCTGAACATACTCGCAATCCGGATAAGTAAAACCTGAAGATCGCCCCGGTAATATTCAGTCCAGCATTTCCGATTAACCGGAACAAATAATGACCATTAAAAATGAAAATGATGAAAATGAACTTCTATTTCGCACTGCAGCTGCTATTAATAGCTATTGCCGGATATACTCAAAACCAAAACCTGTCCGCGAAATTCAACACGGGAATGTCGTTTTCGAAACCCGGCGGCGATTTGGGCGAAGTGGCCACCAAAGGCAAAGCCATGCAGTTATTTGCCACTGCCGAAGCCGGCTATCATATTAATTATTTCAAAAAAAAAAACTTCGGAGTAAGACTAGCCGGAGTTGCAGGTATTGATTATGCTAACTTTTTAGCCAATGACAGGTCAACAGAACTTAAAGTATCAGTTCCCAATCTCAGGGCACGGATTTATCCTTTTGCCAACAATGGCAATTGGGACGAAGAACTGGAAAAAGTGCTGCCCGAAGGATTGCCATTCCTGATAGAAATACCGGTTTGGATAGGAATTTACAGCTGTTTCAATAGTTTACACTTTGATTATGGTGTTGGCTTTGGCAAAATTCTGGAAACCGATTACGCCGAAACCGGCTTTCAGGATCAAACGGTAAACCGCACCATGAAATTCTTTGGCTGGGGACTTCAGCCCCAGATTTACCATTCTGAATCTGGCAAATGGATTGTAAATGCGGTTTTCGATTTTGGGAAATATTCGTGGACAAACGCTAACCAGGGTACTTCAAGTTTTAGGAGCAATCATGTAGGTTTTGGCTTTCAGTATAACTTTTAAATTGTAATGAAATGAGAAAAATGAAAAACATTATTGCGCTGGCAGCGTTGCTATTCCTGGTTTCCTGCACCAAGCCCGGGGATGAAGAAACAGGCGGAACAACAAGTGGAACCATAGCTCAGGAAATAAATCCTGCCAAAAATTTCTATTCTTCAGTCGGGGTAACTTTTAAATTCAGGCTATACCATTTCCCTCCAACCGAAGGGGAAACAGGCAATAACAACAACCATGCTGCCAGCATCGACAAAATAATTGACGACAATGGCTTTGTATATATTATTGCTGATTACTGGAACCTTGCATTTTCTGGCCCGGGCGCAGTTCTTGATTGTAAGGGCGATTATATTTCTCCTCAAACATCAACCGCGGTAGTTCTCCAAAAAAAACATTTTACTGACGATTTTGAAATTCTGGATAAAACTCGACTGGTATCTTATAATTCCACAGGTGGAGCGCATGGAGCCTATGGGTTTACAGGGCAGCAGGTTTATGTGCACAACCCGGTGTATTTTCAGGGCGCTGTATCGGCAAGTTCAAACCAAGGTTATATGTGCACCATCAACGACCGGAATTTTATGCTGAGTATGGGTCTGAACTCCAACTACGGACACCCGATGTTATACAATTACATCCCGTCAAATTCGAGCTGGGCCGGAGAGGTTGTTCCGGCAATGGACTATGTTCAGGGAAGCGGAATAAATATCCCGACCACCAACGATGTGTCAAAAGCAGGCAACACCGACAAAGTTTTCTGGGCCTGGCTGAGTTATAACACCAACCAGGATAACGGGAAAATAAACATCATCAGTTTCAACGGCACCAGTTTCAGCGCGGCAACAACGCTCAGTGGGATTGGCAGGATTGGCCAGGGTCAAAGTATTTACAGCCATTCCGTCACCCTGCACAAAAACCCCGATAACCTAAATAACCCGTACCTGGTTGTAAGGCATTACGATTCGGATGTACTCGACATTTATAAATTCACCGGTTCGGCTATCGAAATTGTAAAAGTAGGAGTAAGCATACCCACTTCAATACCCATTATTTCCGGAAGCCTGCGTACATATAAAGAGATAAAATTTACCGGAAATAACGTTTACCTCATCACCGGACGCGACAAAAACCTGTACAAATTATCAGGTACCACTTTTGTTATTGAAAAAGCCAATGTAACTGTTGAGGGAGAATATATTTCAGCCATTGAATCCACAAAAGGCGGTCTTCTGCTATCCGTTGTTAAAACCCTATTAACCAAACCACAACCAAAAACGGNNTGTGGTGTTGATTCCAAACTAAAAGGGAACTGACCCCAGATGGGGTACTAAAGCCAATTCATCCTGACAGTTGATTATTTCGAATTCTATGATTCGGAGTTCAAACTAAAACCCATAAAACTCACAACTCATCGAAATGAAATTATTTACAGCACCCATCATCTACTTAATGTCCATCTCACTTTTCGCGCAACCGAAACCTGAGCCTTTTACATTAGCCGATGTTGCCTACCCTGTTTTAGGGATGAAGAAAAGCCCCTCCTCGAAGTTTCTTTTCCTTTCTCTCGCCGGCGGACGCTTTTTGCTGTACGATATAAGCAAAGGAAAACTGGAAGAGAATTCCAGGCCTTTATGGAAGAACTTTGACAGCAAAGGATTTGCTATTGGAGGAGATGCCGAATTCAGTAACGATGAAAAATACATACTTGTTGCCGAGCAGAATGCGATGTATGCCCACGACAAAGTTAAAATTGAACCATT
>DGQJ01000062.1:3436-11452 GCA_002389705.1 Bacteroidales bacterium UBA4417 | reverse complement strand
ACTTCGGCAGTTTTCTCAGGTTCAACCGCGGTAGGCCTGTAAATTTCCTTTTGGCCACGCGGAATATCGCCGAAATATTTTTCGATCAGTTTTTTGGTGCTGTCGATGTTCAGATCGCCGGCAATAGATAAGGTGGCGTTATTGGGTACATAATACATGCTGTGGAAATCGAGGAATTCCTGCAATGTAGCTTTGTTAATGTCTTCGGGGTAACCGATGGGTGTCCATTTGTAAGGATGTACTTTATAGGCATTTTCCATGGTTTTTTCAATAACCGATCCGTAAGGGCGATTGTCGTACGACTGCTTGCGTTCTTCTTTTACAACGGCGCGCTGTGTTTCAACGCCCACGCTGTCGATCCGCAAATGCAAAAGCCTTTCTGATTCGAGCCAAAGGCCCATTTCCAGTTGGTTGCTCGGAAGCAGTTCGAAATAATACGTTCTGTCCTGCGAAGTATTGGCATTGTTGTAGCCACCGGCATTTTGAGTTATTTTATCAAAATCGCCGCGTGGTATATTGGCTGATCCTTCAAACATCAGGTGTTCAAAAAAATGGGCAAACCCGGTACGACCTGGTACTTCGTTTTTCGAACCCACATGGTACAGGATTGAAACAGCTACAATCGGCGTACTATTATCCTGGTGCAGGATAACATGCATGCCGTTCGGAAGATCATATTCAGTGAATTTGATCCTGCCTTGCTGCGCCATTGCTCCTATGAACGGGACGATGACCAGCAAAAGGATAAGAAGTCTGACTTTCATAAATTGATGATTAGGTTGATATTAGGTTGATATTTGATTTTGCGATAATTCAATTGTTTTTTTCCTGATAAAAAATCAACAGGGAGAAGGTTAGTATGGCAAAATAACGACATTTAATACATATGTCGACCGGATGCAGGAAATTTTCTTGATTTTTCTCTCGCTTTCCTTTAAATTACCAATTAGTTTGCATTAGGAAGTAGTTTCAAGAAATTTGGATATTTCCTCAAAATTCAGGAAAATGTCTTTTACATGACCCGAAAGTTCTTCTTTACTGTATGTGGTTGCCAGGCCGATTACCCTCATGCCGGCAGCCTTGGCCGCCTCAATACCAGCAAACGAATCTTCGAAAACCGTGCATTCTGAAGGCTGAATGCCCAATCTTTCAGCAGATTTCAGATAGACTTCGGGATCGGGTTTGCCGCGTGTAACCATCGACGAATCGGTTACCATACCGAAATATTTGCCTAACCCGGTTTCGGCAAGCGTAAATACCACATTTTCGGTCGGAGCCGAAGTAGCCATTGCTACAGGGATACCGCGCGAAACTGCATTCTCCAGGAACTCCGGCAATCCTTTAACAGGCTTAATATGCGGTTTGTAAATATCGCGGTACATCTGCTCTTTTTCATCAGCCAGGGTCTTTATTTCGGCTTCGTTAATATGACTGCCAAAAATAGCTTTCATAATCTCGCTGTTCGTTTTTCCGAAATTCGGGTTAAATCCTTCACGGGTCAGATTGATATTGTGTTTTTTGCCGAATTCAACAAAGGCGTCGAAATGAAACTGATGGTTATCGACAATTACACCATCCATGTCAAAAATGAAAGCCATATCAAAGTATTTGTTTTGTAAAATCTAATAGCTCAAAATTAGGAATTATCTCCTTATGCCGACCTGAAGTGGCTGCAGCAACTATATTTCTTGCTGTTATTTAACAATTTTTTAATTTTTGAACAGCCCCGGTGCTTTCTTATTCAAAAGCTGAATGCATAGGTACAGGTGTAAACAGGAATATTGGCAGGCATGATCCTGTACTTTTTTGAATTGTAATTATCATTTACGGTTGAACACTATGGTTTGATCCGATTTATTCCATGAACCATGAGATTTCGAAATTCAGTATTTCACTTAGCTCGGTATAACATTATCGATAACAAGTAATTATGAAATATCGATCTTTGTAGATATAACCTCTGAAATCTGGTTTGAAATGCAAACATGTTGGTAATCATGCTATTTGGTGTTAAACTCTGGAATTGCATAAATCATCCGATAGTTGCGGTATCAAAAAATAATTTTCATACCTTTGCACGGATTTTTGAAAAATGTAAATCAAGACCATAATTAGTTGGTTGTCAATAATATAATTTATGAAGAGAGCAATGGTACTGACCGGTGGCGGCGATTGTCCCGGTTTAAATGCAGTAATAAGGGCGATAGTTAAACGTGCTTCGCAGGAAAGTGATTGGGAAATTCTGGGTTGCGTGAAAGCATTTGACGGAATCCTGAATGAACCTACCGAACTTATGGTACTCGATTCCGAAAAAGTGGCCGGTATACATTACCAGGGAGGAACAATCATTCAAACCACAAACAAAGGAGGCCCCTTTGCCTGGCCGGTAAAAAACAAAAAAGGCGAATGGGAATATGTGGACCGTTCGGATGAAATGATCCGCAAAATTGCGTATCTGGGCATTGATGCAGTTATCAGTATCGGTGGTGATGGATCACAGCGAATTTCCCAGAAATTATTTGAAAAGGGGCTCAATATTATCGGTGTTCCTAAAACCATTGATAATGACCTTTCGGCTACCGACTCAACTTTCGGTTTTCAAACAGCCATTGAAATTGCTACCGAAGCAGTTGATAAACTGGTAACTACTGCTGCCAGCCACAACCGGGTTTTCATTCTCGAAGTTATGGGTCGTGATGCAGGCTGGATTGCACTGAATGCCGCCGTAGCCGGTGGTGCCGAAATCTGCCTTCTGCCCGAAATTCCTTACGATACAAACGAAGTTCTTTCGAAAATAAATTCACGTTTCCATAAAGGACGTGGGTTCGCGATTGTTGTTGTTGCCGAAGGTGCCAAACCCAAGGATGGTGAAGTAATCGGAACCAAGAGTCAGGAAGTGGGTTACGAACATGTACGCCTGGGTGGTGTTGGTTTTAAACTGGAAGACGATTTGAAACAACTGGGTTGCGAACACGATATCCGCGTTACTGTGCTGGGTCACCTGCAACGTGGTGGGGTGCCTATTGCCTACGACCGCGTTCTTGCATCGCAATTCGGAGTTAAAGCTTTTGATATGGTTGTTAAAGGCGAATTCGGACGCATGGTTTCGTACCAGCATCCTTACATCACCAGTGTAACCTTAAAAGATGCCATTCAGAAACCTAACCTGGTAACCCTCGATACCGCGCTGATGAAAACTGCCCGCGGCCTTGGAATCAGTTTTGGGAACGACCAGCTTGCCCTTGAAGAATAGCTCATCTGATCTTTTTTTAAGAGCTTCCCTCGGGAAGCTTTTTTTTGCCTCCCTCAGAACAAGTCGCAGATTATGATGTTAACTAATAAAAATGGGAACACTATGAATAAGAGCAGGCTTGAGGCATTCTCGGATGGAGTATTGGCTATAATTATCACTATCATGGTATTGGAAATTGATATTCCCGAAAGCAGTGACTGGTCGGAACTGAAACACCTGGTACCTGTGTTTATCAGTTATTTATTCAGTTTTATTTACATCGGAATTTACTGGGGCAATCATCATCACCTGCTGCATTCGGTTAAAAAGGTAACTTCGGGTATCATGCTTGCAAATCTGAACTTGCTATTCTGGCTTTCACTTATCCCTTTTTCAACCGGCTGGATGGGCGAAAATCATTTTGCTAAAAATACAGTTGCTGTATACGGTGCTATTTTGCTTGTAAGTGGACTGGCCTTTTATGTGCTGCTGAAAGTGGTTGAACGTAATTCACACGACCTTCAGGCGCTGAAGGATGCATTTGTCATCCTTAACCGCAAAGGAATTACCTCCACTATAGGCTATTTTATTTCTGTCCCGCTGGCATTTGTGCATCCTTTGATTTCGGCTGTTATTTTCAGCATTATTTCAGTAATTTGGCTTATACCCGACCGAAACCTGGAAAGAGCCCTGAACCGTGAAAATCTGAATCATCACTAGTATTTGATTGCTTAAAGCAGTTTGAAGACATTGACAGATTTAATTTTTTATATTTTTGCCGCTGAACAAACATCGAGTAATGGCTGAATGTATACACTGCGGGCAGGATTGTGGAAAGAACCCGGTAATGTGGGATGATAAGTTATTCTGCTGCAATGGTTGCAGCCTGGTGTACCAGATTCTGTCAGAAAAAAAACTGGATCGCTATTACGAAATGATGCCAACACCGGGCATACGGCTTGAAACCGACAACGAAACCGGAAGCCGTTATGCCTACCTCGATGCAGAAGATATAAAACTTAAACTTCTCGATTTTTCTGATGGCGGTGTAGCGCGTGTAAACCTGTTTATCCCTGCCATACATTGCAGTTCCTGCATCTGGCTGCTCGAAAATATGACCTCGCTACATTCAGGTATTATGCATTCGCATGTTAATTTTGTCCGCAAGGAAGTCAGCATCACTTTTCGCGAAAGCAATATATCACTGCGCCAGGTAGTTGAGCTGCTGCACAGCATTCATTATATCCCGGATATAAACTATAACAGGCGGGCCAAGGACGATCACCAGAAAGCTAACCGCCGGATGATTATGAAAATAGGGGTTGCCGGTTTCTCTTTCGGTAATATTATGTTGCTCAGTTTTCCTGATTATTTGCCTGGTGGCGAAGCCATTGACACTTTTATGGCCGGAACATTCGGAATAGTTTCATTCCTGCTGTCGCTCCCGGTTATTACTTTTTGCAGCAGCGATTTTTTTATGTCAGCCTTTAAAAGTTTGAAAAAGAAGGTGATAAATATTGATCTGCCGCTGTCAATAGGTATTTTGTCTCTTTTTCTTGAAAGTACATACGAAATTTTTAGTGCTTCAGGTACCGGTTATATGGATTCGCTGGCGGGTTTGCTGTTTTTCATGCTTATTGGCCGCTGGTACCAGAATCGCACATACCAGTCCCTATCATTCGACCGCGATTACAGATCCTATTTCCCGATTGCAGTTACCAGGTTACGCGATGGGAAAGAGGAGTTTGTGCAACTGGCTGAACTGAAAGCCGGCGATCAAATACTTGTGAGAAACGGTGAACTGATACCGGTTGATTCTGTTTTGCTCGAAGGTGAAGGTAATATTGATTATAGTTTCGTGACAGGTGAATCGATACCGGTTGCAAAAAAAAGCGGCGATTTTGTATTTGCCGGTGGCAAACAGTCAGGCGCTGCCATTAAACTCAGGGTCGAAAAGGAAGTAGCGCAAAGCTACCTCACCCAACTCTGGAATGAGGACAATCTTGCCGAAAACGGAAAGCAACAGATGCAAACGGTGATTACGAAAGTAAGTCATTATTTTACACTGGTAATACTGGTAATAGCATTTGGAGCAGGTGTGTACTGGTCATTTTCTGATGTAGGCAAAGCTGTATATGTATTTTCTACCATTCTCATCGTTGCTTGTCCGTGTGCCTTAGCCCTGACCATTCCTTTTACTTTTGGTAATGTGATGCGGGTATTCGGCCGCAATGGCTTTTATATTAAAAATACCGATGTAATCGAAAAGCTTACCCAGGCTGATACTGTTGTTTTTGATAAAACCGGTACACTTACACATTCGCGAACTATGGATGTGCAATGGCAGGGGGAAGAACTCTCACTTTCCGAAAAGCAGTGGATCCGTTCGCTTGCCCGTAATTCAACGCATCCGCTTTCGGTGATCGTTACCGAATCGCTGCCGGTTTCTGTCACCTTACCAGTAGACAATTACAGGGAAATTACAGGTGCGGGTATTGCCGGTAGGGTAGAGGGGCACCTGGTGCTGCTGGGATCGCGAAAATTTGTAGCCGGGACCGATACGCCTGCAAAATCAGTGGTTTCGTCAGTGTTTGTGTCCATTGATCATAAAATGAAAGGATCATTCCTGATGCAGAATCAGTATCGCGCCGGGCTTTACAATGTGCTGGCCGGACTGGAACCAATGCAGATGCACCTGCTTACCGGCGATAACAATTCCGAAGAACAAAACCTGAAAACCTACTTTACGCCTGGAACTCAGTTGCATTTTAACCAGAGTCCTGTTGATAAACTTGATTATATTAACCAATTAAAAGAGCGTGGCCGGAATGTAATTATGATCGGCGACGGGCTTAATGATGCCGGTGCGCTGCTGAAGGCAGATGTCGGGATTACAATTGCGGATGATATTTATCATTTTTCTCCCGCCTGCGATGCAATACTTCAATCGTCAGGATTCGGAAGGCTGCAGGATTACCTGCATTTCTCGCGCTCCGCCCTTCATATCGTCTACGCAAGTTATATAATTTCATTTCTTTATAATATTGTCGGTCTCTCTTTTGCAATACAGGGCCTGCTTTCACCCGTTGTGGCAGCAATCCTGATGCCGCTCAGTTCAATCTCAGTTGTAACTTTTGCCAGCGTTTCAGTATCATTGCTTTCAAAAGCGAGGAAATTTTAATTTAATACAATTGATACCGAATCTAATTCGGTAAACATTTACCTGTTTTTTGGTGAGTTTGAATCAGCATTTCTGTAATCTGAATTTTATTGGGGTTATTAATTGGTAGAATATGAGGATTATACAGTAATATTTAGAACGTTTATAAATTACATACTTGCTAAATTTTGTAATACCTGTTTCAATATCTTTGACTAATTCAATATTTAATTACTTAAATGAGTGTTATAGTCGTTCTGATAGGGTTCAGCATAGTTGTAGCTGCAGGTTTCCTGGTGGCTTTTCTTTGGGCGGCTACCTCAGGTCAGTACGACGATGACGTATCGCCCTCAATACGAATATTATACGATAATGATAAACATCCTGTTTCGCAGCCGGATGATACCCCCAAACAACCAAATATTAATACAAACAATGTTTAGTTAAACCAAAAGCGTATGGAATTACAAAAGTTTTACTACGACAACAAAATTGTGAAGATGTTTGCTTACGCTACCCTTTTCTGGGGCGTAGTAGGCATGTTGGTTGGAGTGCTGATTGCCTTGCAAATGGTACTCCCCGAAGCCAATTTAGGCCTGGCATTCACTTCCTTCGGGCGCGTACGCCCGGTGCACACAAACGCGGTAATCTTTGCCTTTGTGGGCAACGGGATTTTTACCGGTTATTACTATTCACTTCAACGCTTGCTGAAAACCGGCATGGCAAGTAACTGGATGACGAAGGCCCATTTCTGGGGCTGGCAACTGATTATTGTGCTGGCTGCTGTTACACTACTGGCCGGATACACTACCGGTAAGGAATATGCCGAACTCGAATGGCCAATCGACATTCTGATTGCTGCTATTTGGGTTATTTTTGGCTGGAACATGATGTGGACCATCCTCAAACGCAGGGTTAAACATATTTATGTTGCCATCTGGTTTTACATTGCCACTTTTGTTACCGTAGCAGTTCTTCATATCGTTAATTCCATCGAGATTCCCTGGGCAATCTTCAAAAGCTACCCGGTTTATGCCGGTGTTCAGGATGCCCTCGTTCAATGGTGGTACGGGCATAATGCTGTTGCATTTTTCCTTACTACTCCTTACCTGGGGCTGATGTATTATTTCATGCCAAAAGCTGCCAACCGCCCTATTTATTCATATAAACTGAGTATTTTGCATTTCTGGGCACTCATATTCCTTTATATCTGGGCCGGACCTCACCATTTGCTTTACCAGGCCTTACCCAACTGGGCACAATCGCTCGGCACTGTATTCTCCATCATGCTGATTGCTCCTTCATGGGGAGGTATGATTAACGGGCTGCTCACCCTGCGTGGTGCCTGGGACCGTGTGCGCGAAGAACCGGTACTCAAGTTCTTTGTTGTTGCTGTTACTGCTTATGGAATGTCGACTTTCGAAGGACCTATGCTTTCGCTCAAAAATATCAATGCGATCAGCCACTTTACCAACTGGACCGTTGCGCATGTGCATATCGGGGCGCTGGGGTGGAATGGATTCCTCACTTTTGGTATGATTTACTGGTTGTTCCCCAGGATGTTCAATACAAAACTGTATTCAACCAAACTGGCTAACCTGCACTTCTGGCTGGGAACACTGGC
>DGQJ01000062.1:0-3362 GCA_002389705.1 Bacteroidales bacterium UBA4417 | reverse complement strand
ATGGAAGAAGCCGAAGCACCTGCACTGGTTAAAGAAGGAGCCCGTGCTTCGGGCGAAAGCTTCCACCGCTTCCTCGAGCGCCGCCCGGTTCAGTTTATGATCCTTTCCATTGTGGCAATACTCATTGGCGGACTTGTTGAAATTATTCCCACATACCTTATTAAATCGAATATTCCAACCATTGCAACCGTGAAACCCTATACACCGCTCGAACTGCATGGCAGGGATATTTATATCAAAGAAGGCTGTTATGTTTGCCATTCGCAGATGATCAGGCCTTTCAGGTCGGAAACTGAACGCTATGGCGAATACTCAAAAGCGGGCGAATATGTGTACGATCACCCGTTCCAGTGGGGGTCGAAACGTATTGGACCGGATCTTTTCCGCGAAGGCGTTAAAAGTGGACCGCTCTACAAATCTGATTCGTGGCATTACACCCACCTGATGGATCCACGGAAAATTAATGCGCAGTCGATTATGCCCAAATATCCATGGCTGGCCGAAAATGAAATTGATATTTCGTCAACTCCTGCAAAAATCAGGGTTATGCAGTACCTGGGAGTTCCATATCCCGAAGGATACGACCAGCAGGCTATAGCCGATGTAAAATTGCAGGCCGAAAAAATTTCCGCCGGACTTCAGTCGCAGGGTATAAATGTACCAGCCAGCAAGCAGGTAATTGCCCTGATAGCTTACATTCAACGGCTAGGTACCGATGTTGGCGACAGCAAAACTGCTAATAAATAATAAACTACAGACATCATGGGAATAGCTTCGCGTTTATTCGACAGCATTGAGGGAATCTACTGGTTTCCCATCATTGCACTTGCCTTATTTATCCTGTTTTTTGGAGCCATAACTATCCACACGCTGGCTATGAAAAAAAGCAAAGAACAGGAGTGTGGTGCATTGCCTTTTGAAAATGATGAAAAATACCAGGCACCCGGGATGTAAGTTAAACCTTATAAAAAGATTATTATGAGCAATACAGACGAAAATAAATTACATACAGAGCCCGAAATCGACGAGCTCACCAAGGATCGTTACCTGGGTGGTCATGAATATGACGGCATCAGGGAACTTGACAATAAACTGCCACGCTGGTGGGTATATCTTTTTATTTTAACCATCGCTTTTGCTGTTGTGTACCTGCTTGGGTACCATGTAACCAAATGGTGGCCGCTGCAGGAAGACGAATATGCCAAAGAAATGTCGGTGGTTAAAGAAATAAAAAAGGCAAACCCCGAACCAACTGTCGACCTGGCATCTATGGTCCCGTTAACAGGTGCCGAAGACCTGACAGCCGGGCAGGCTACATTTAAAAACATATGTTCGGTNNATTTCCATCAAAAACCTTTACCAGGTTGTTATTACAGGTGTAATAGAGAAAGGTATGCTTTCGTACAAAGATCAACTAAGCCCGCTGCAGATACAACAGGTGCTCAGTTATATCCTAACCTTGCAGGGTACCAACCCGCCAAATCAAAAAGCACCCCAGGGTGTAAAATATGATAAAATCGGATAATTACCTTTGCGTGGCCTTACTACAGATTACTAATGTTACTGAAGTGAAATTTGACTAAGCTAAATACAGGCTGTGTGGGTTTAACACTGCACAGCCTGTTCTCATGGTTTCAATTACAATTATGATGGATGAGTTTGATGAATTTGATGATTTTCGCGACCGTCAATCGACCATAGGTGTTGATGGAAGCAGGGTTTGGGTTTACCCGAAAAAACCTAAAGGCAAGCTTTATAATTACCGTAAGCAGGTTTCGCTGGTTTTACTTGCAGTCTTTTTTGTGCTTCCGTTTATCAAAGTAGAAGGCGATCCAATTATATTATTCAATTTCCTGGAGCGTAAGTTTATCATTTTCGGGGTGATGTTTTATCCGCAGGATTTTCACCTGTTTGTGCTCTCCATGATTGCCTTTATCGTTTTTGTGGTGCTTTTTACGGTAGTGTTCGGGCGAATCTTCTGCGGATGGATATGTCCGCAGACTATTTTTATGGAGTTTGTTTACCGGCAGGTGGAGTACTGGATTGAAGGAAATAACAGCCAGCAGCGGAAACTCGATGCTTCACCGCTCAATTTTAATAAGTTCTGGCGCAAAGGGTTGAAACATGTAATATTCTTCCTGATTTCGGTGGTTACGGTATTCTTTTTCCTGGCATACATTGTTGGAATCGACAGGGTAGGAGTTATAATTTCGGAAGGCCCGTCGGCCAACATTCCTGGTTTTATCGGCCTGGTAATTTTCAGCCTCGTTCATTATTTTGTATTCGCCAAGTTGCGCGAACAGGTTTGCATCATTATTTGCCCATACGGACGTTTACAGGGCGTGTTGCTCGATCGTAATTCAATTGTTGTAAGTTACGACCATAAACGTGGTGAACCCCGTGGGAAATACAACCCGCTGCAGGACAGGCAAGCTGCCGGCAAAGGCGATTGCATCGAATGCGGAAGTTGCGTAGCGGTATGCCCAACAGGTATTGATATCCGTAACGGAACCCAACTGGAATGCATAAACTGTACTGCCTGCATCGATGCCTGCAACGCCATCATGCAAAGAATTAAAAAGCCCGAAGGCCTTATCCGCTATGCGTCAGAAAGCAGTATAGCCGATCATGTGAAACTAAAAATTAATTCCAGGATCATCTTTTACTCGGTAGTGCTGAGCGGATTGCTGATACTGATTGCATTTCTTTTCTCTATCCGTACCGAGATTGAATCAACCATTTTGCGGCAGAAAGGAACCATGTACCAGGAATACGATGCCATGCATTACAGCAATATTTACATGATACAGGTGATAAACAAAACCCGTGATCCTTTGCCGGTAGAACTTAAACTCGATGAACCTGAAAATGGTGTTATTAAAATGGTTGGCAATCCGCTTGTAGTGGAAAAAGGACAGTTAGGTGAAGCCCAGTTCCTGGTAATTATCCCCAAAGCGAAACTGCATTCGTCTAACACAAAAGTTGAGTTTAAAGTTATAAGTGATGGTAAAGAAATGGATGAAATAAAGTCGACTTTTGTTGGACCAGATGCGTTGGATAGAGAGAAAAAAGATTGAAACCGGGAGGATGTGACAACTTAACAATTTGAAAATTTGAAAATGTGAGGATGTGAGAATTTGAGAATTTGTGGTTGGGTGAGTCAGAGAATGGGTGAGTGGGGATAGTGTACTGAGGGGTGGTTTCTGTTGAACCGGGAATAGACTATTAAAGTTTGTTCAAAAAATAAATGGATACACAAGGATAAAATACAAGCTATGAAACTGAAGTTTAACTGGGGAACTGGTATTGCTGTTTTTATCGCGCTTTTCCTGCTGGTAAATGCATTTGTAATATACAAAAGC
>DGQJ01000388.1 GCA_002389705.1 Bacteroidales bacterium UBA4417 | reverse complement strand
GGATACAATAAAATTTGTAACGGTACGCGGTCATATTATTGATAATGAAAATAAAACACCGGTTCCGTACGCCGCAATCGGAATAGCCGAAGAAAATATCGGTACTATTACCAATGCCGATGGTTATTTCGAATTGAAAGTGCCTGTATCCTTTGTGGGTTCCGCCTTGCTGGTGTCGCACCTGGGTTTTTTAAGCCAGTCCATCCCCGTACAATTGCTCAGGGAACAAAAGGTTGATATCTACCTGGCAAGGCGCGTTATTTCGATACAGGAAGTAATTATCCGGTACATCGATCCCAACACTATTATTGCCAAAGCCATGGAGCAGCGCAAGGTTAATAACAGCCTCGAGCCGGTTTATACCACCTCGTTTTATCGCGAAGGCGTTCAGAAAAACAACCGCTACCTCAGCTACTCCGAAGCCGTTTTTAAGGTTTATAAGTCGTCGTTCGAACATGGCGAATTTGCCGACCAGGTAAAACTGATGAAGTCGCGGAAGATACAAAACTCCGAAAGCAGCGATACCGTTTTTTTGAAGTTAAAAGGAGGAGTGCTTTCGGCATTGCAACTTGATATCATTAAAACCATTCCCGGTTTCCTGGATGTTACCCAGGCAGGGCAGTACAATTACACCTATTCCGACCTCATTTCGTATAATGCCAACGATGCTTACGCGATTACTTTTGCGCAGAAGGAAGGGATCCCTGATGCCCTCTATAGCGGAACCCTTTATATCGACAAGGAAAGCTTTGCGGTGTTGGGAGCTGAGTTTGAAGTGAACCCCAAATACCTCGACCTGGCTGCTGAAAGTCTCGTGCTGAAAAAAAGCCGTAGACTCATCGTGAAACTCGAAAAGATCAGCTATTCGGTAAGCTACACGCCTTTTAACGGAAAATATTTCCTGAACCACGTGCGCTGCGATATGAAGTTGAAAACCCGCCTGCGCAAACATTTCACTTCCGATAATTTTACAACTTTCCTCGAGTTGGCTACTTGCCACATTGATACTGCCAACGTAGTAAAATTTCCGAGGCAGGAAGTGCTGAAGCCCGGCGTTGTTTTTTCGGATGCACCGTTTAATAATGATAATTCGTTCTGGGGCGAATATAATGTGATTGCCCCCGAAGCAAAACTAAGCGAAGCACTTTCGAAGATTATTGGCAAAATTGAAGAAATCAAATAGAAACAGTTAGTCTGGAGCCTGAAATATAGTTTCAGGATTTTCTGATTCCTGCCGAAAATATACATGAACAGTTAATGCTCAACTATTTACTGTCTTCGGTAGCACAGCTCTTTATGGATTTGTGAGTGAAGCAATAGAGCTGCTATAAACTTAAATCCATAAACTACCTGGGCGAAATATTAAAAATGCTTTTATACCGTTTTATCTCCATGTCATCGAAATAAACCGCGTCTTTTTCCGGATTATAAACGTACACGGACAGCTCCTGTCCGGCCAGTTCAGCAGGAATAAAAATCTCCGCCTGTATTTTCTCCCAACCGCCGGGAGATGTTTCAATAACTTTGTAGTCGCCATTGTAATACGAAACAGGCGAGCTCGAGGCTATTATTCCGCCTTTTGCAGTTCCTGTAGTTTTTCGCCAGGCCGTGATGAGGAAACTCTCGCCAAATTGCAGGTTATTTAACACGATGGTCATCCCGTAAGGGCTATCAGTATTGAGTTTCGAAGAAAATTGACCCGTGTGGGCAACTTCCTTGCTTTGGGTTTCACCATTGCTGAACGCGGTGCCATCGGGCGAACTCGTAAATAGTTTCTTATCTGTTGAAAGGTTTTCGGCATCACAGGTCAGTACCTGGCTGATGATGCGGTCTTCGAGGCTGAAGTTTTTTACCGGCGATTTCAGGTTGAAAATTAAAATGTTTCCGTATTGCCCGGCCAGGTTAGTGCAAAACGGTTTCAGGTAAGGTTTCCTGTATAATTCGCTTATTCCGTTCAGCACCAGGTATTTTGCGCCTTTGCTGATAGAGGCACTGATACCTGCGCTATCCTGGTTATAACGCACAGGTTCCGATTTGCTGAATTTTGAATCTTTATATTCGGTCCAGCCTTTTTGGTTCATCAGGTATAGCGAAACATGGCTCATATCGGGAATCGAAATTACCGTATCCTGGGGTGTAATTCCTATCTGCCTGAGGTAAGGTGTAATGGTATATAAATCTTTGTTCTGCGGGTAATCATTCATCCAGCCTTCGTACCTGTTTTTAAGTTGCTGTTGTGCGTAATAAATGTTGAAAAGCAGAAAAAGTGCGAAAACTATTTTTACAAATACTGATTTGAATACTTTGTTAAAATGCCTGTTCAACAAGTCGGAGGTGCTGATGATAATCAATACCGGTAAAATATACATGTCGATGGTATAGTAATCGTGGTCGGCAAAAGTCCAGAACTGCAGCAGAACGTATGCGATACATTCTGTAAACACGATAATTACACTGTAAATCAATACATTGTTCGCCTTTTTAGAATTTATAAGCAGGAAACCAAAACAAGCCGCCAGCAATAGCAGTACCGAAATATGATAATAATCAGGCAGCCATAATTTCCGCACATTTTCAAGCACCCCTTTAATTTCGGCTCCGCTTAAATCCCAAATGGGGAATATATTGGTCGAAAAATAAGAACATCCATGTTTTTGATTAAAGTTATGAACGTAAACCAGCCAAAGGCCGATCAGTAAAAATACTGTCATAATAGCCCCGATCTGCTGTGCCGGTTTGCTGAAAAGTTTTCCTCCGGGTTTTGCCTTTTTAACCCCGGTTATATCGAGTAAAAAGATCCCGGCGATGGCAAACAAACTGAACAGTGCTGTTACTTTCAGCATTGCAGCAACAAAGAAAAAAGCAACCGAAATATAAAACCACTTCATTTTGCTGTCGTACATATACCGGGTAAAATAATACCATCCTGCCATGGAGAATGCCAGTGCCGACGAATTTGGCAGGAAATTGTTGCCGTAATACACCAGCACCGGGGCGGTAAAAACCAGCAGGGTTAGCGATACCGCCCAAAACGTATCTTTGAGCATAAAATGCGTCAGTCTGAACAGGAAAAACAACCCGAGAAAGAACAGCAATGTGTTGAAAATACGGTAAATATAGTCGTGGTAGCCAAGCAGATGGTACAAAGCGGCTACTGAGAAATACAGGATTGGCACTTCGCTCGTCAGGCTCTTGCCGCTGGTTCCTCCGTCGGAAGTCAGGTTGTGCGTTTCCGAATGCCTGAGGTTCATTCCGCCCTGATAGTAATTCAATGCGATGGAAGCGCAATCGGATTGCCTCCATTTATGCACCGATTGCGGACGTTTAAAAACAATATCCTGGTAATTATAAAATACGGCAACAAGCCCCAGTGCTGCTAAAAATATTATGGTCGCAAACCTTTTATTCATTACAATGTGGATTACTCAGGTGTGGATTCGTACTTGTTTCAAAAATCTGGTCCAAAGGTAGGCATATCCTTTCCTGCTCAAACCTGATTAATGATATTTTAATCTGCAAACTGCCTGCGCAGCATACAATGGTTTTGCACTCAACTTTTTAATCTCCGGTTTATGTTGCACCAATTCAACGATTTATAGTGTGTGATCTTGATATAGCCTGGCTTACCTGCTAAATGATCGGGCTCGCAATGCCAACTGCCAGTTTTATTGTTTTGTTTATTATTCGTAATTTTACTCAATCGGAGCCTGTTAATTTGTGTTGATCTTAAGGTGTTTTTATGCCGCTAATATAGGTTAACTCTTTCAGATAGCTTCCTAATCCTACAGGTATACAATGATTCCTGTATTCAGAAATTTTAAGTAATCTTTTTTATGGCGAAGAAATACTCATTCAATAAGCAGGATATCAGGGTTTTATTGCTCGAAGGCATACACCAGTCAGCTGTTAAATATTTTAAAGACCAGGGATACTCCCGGGTTGAGTATTTTAAGGGTGCGCTTGATGATCAGGAACTGGAGGAGAAAATTAAAGATGTACATATCATTGGGATCAGATCGCGCACAAGTTTAACCGCTGGCGTTTTGCGAAAAGCAAAGAAATTATTTGCCATAGGTTGTTTTAGTATCGGAACCAACCATGTTGATTTGCAGGCTGCCAAACACCTGGGCATACCTGTTTTTAACGCACCTTTTTCGAATACACGTTCGGTGGCGGAGCTGGTAATAGCCGAGATCATCATGCTGATGCGCGAAGTTCCGGCCAAAAGCGCTGCAGCCCACCGGGGCGACTGGCTTAAGCTGTCATCCAATTCCTTCGAAGTGAGGGATAAGAATATCGGGATCATCGGGTATGGCCATATCGGATCACAGGTTTCAATCCTTGCCGAAGCCCTGGGAATGAATGTGTTTTATTTTGATATCGAGAAAAAACTGAGCCTTGGTAAAGCAACATCATGTTCATCATTAACTGAACTGCTCAACATTGCTGATGTGGTAACCTTACATGTACCCGAAACCGACTTTACCCGGAATATGATTTCGAAGGCAGAACTGGACCAGATGAAGAAAGGTTCGATGCTGATTAATGCTTCGCGTGGTACTGTGGTTGATTATAACAGCGTTGCCGATGCATTACGCAATAAACAACTGGCAGGTGTGGCAGCCGATGTTTTCCCGATTGAGCCTGCCTCAGCCTCCGAAAAGTTTCATTCGGTATTGCAGGGATTTGATAATGCCATTCTAACGCCACATATCGGGGGTAATACACTCGAAGCCCAGGAAAATATCGGTATGGAAGTTGCCGAAAAACTGGTCCGCTACAGCGATAACGGTTCTACCATCGGGGCTGTAAATTTCCCGCAGATTTCGCTTCAGCCAAACCTCGACAAACAGCGATACCTGCACATTCATCAGAATATGCCCGGGTTGCTGAAGGAAATAAACAATGTATTTACGGGAAAGGATATCAATATTGTTTCTCAATTTCTGCAAACGGATCCTGAAATTGGCTATGTGATTATTGATACCGATAACCAGGCCGGTGACGGTATACTTTCCGAGCTTAAATCCATTCCGCACACCATACGTGCCAGGATGTTGTATTAGCAAGCGGCATGGTATTGCCTGCATGCTGGCTTTGTGCGATTAAACCTTTATTTCTTTCCACCTGCCCTTTTTAAAATAGTACCAGGCAAGCAAAGCGATAAGTGATTCGGCAATGGGTATGGCTAAAAATGCTCCGGTTGACTGCATGCCTATTCCTTCGGACAAGATATAAGCCAGAGGGATTTGGAACATCCAGAAACATACGAAATTTATGATGGTAGGTGTGCGTGTGTCGCCGGCTCCGTTCAGCGCCTGGGTCATTACCATGCCGATGCCATAAAAGATGTAACCGGCACCCATAATCCGTAATGCCTTTACACCGTAGGCAACAACGGCTTCATCGTGGGTAAAGAAACTGATAATGGGTTCGGCTAAGAACAGGAAAAGGAGCATCACCATACTCATAAAAATTACATTATACCGGGCTGTGAGCATTACACTTTGCTCAGCACGAAGCATCTGTTTTGCACCCAGGTTCTGCCCCACAAGGGTAGCAGCTGCATTACTCAATCCCCAGGCTGGCAGGATAAAGAATACTACATTCCGTATGGCGATCTGGTAACCGGCCGAAGCCGTGGTGCCGCCGGTTTCGGCAACCAGCCGAGCCAGTATGATCCAGCTTCCGCTTGCAATAATAAACTGCAGGGTAGCAGGCCATGCAATATTGATGATGGATTTTACAATGGGCAGATCGAAATTGAAATGCCGTTTTTTAAATTTCAGGATACCTTTTCCTTTAAAAAGATGGTAACACTGATAAATTACACCCGAGCTTCGGCCTGCTACAGTTGCTATGGCAGCTCCTTTCAAGCCAAAAAAATGAATCAGTACCGGGCACAGGATGATGTTAATAAAACTGGCTATCCACAAGCTTTTCATGGCCATGGCTGCATCCCCAGCACCACGGAAAATGCCGTTTATCAGGAATAAGAACATAATGGCCGAACTTCCGGCAAACATGATGCGGGTAAAAATGGCTCCTTCGGCTACAACCTGCGCGCTGGCACCCATCAGTGCGAGAATTTCCGGGGCAAATACCGATCCTGTGATACTGATGGCAAGCGTGCCTATCAATGAAACCACCAGTGCCTGGGCACCGGCATGTGCCGCGGCTTCGTGGTTTTTCTCGCCAATGCGCCGGGCAACTATCGCTGTGGCTGCTGTGCTTATGCCAATTGCCAGCGAATATACCAGCGAAATCACGGATTCTGTAAGCCCTACCGTTGCTATTGCATTCTGCCCCAGTTTCCCTACAAAAAACATATCCACCACGGCAAACACACTTTCGAGGCCCAGTTCCAGGATCATTGGAATTGCCAGCAAAAACACCGCTTTTTTCATATTGCCGGTAGTGTAATCCTGTTCTTCGCCGTTGAGCGATTGCCGGACCAGGCGTATTGCACGATGTATGGCGGTTGGCTGACTTTCTGCTGACATGTAAATGATTTCTGCTAATTAAAAATTAAAATTAAGGTTAATTGTTTAATAGACTGTTTAAATTTGTTCTGTACATACAATTAGGTAAGCAAAAGACAGAAGACCGAAGACCGAAGACGGATGTCAGAAGACGGAAGACGGAAGACCGAAGACCGAAGACCGAAGTCTCGCTTCGCCAGCTCTCCCTTTGCCGTTTCACCCTTCGCCGTTTCTCCTCTTCGCCGTTTCTCTCCTTCGCTGTTTCTCTCCTTCGCTGTTTCTCCTTTTCGCCCATCTGGAAGTTAAAAACAAGAAAATTAAACATAGGGTCTAACAGCCGGAATAAAATTATTTCTGTGGCAGGGCATTGCTGAAAGAAGGTGAAAAAAACTGGACGAGCCTAAAACTCAATCCTGGTTTTGAAAAATTTGTAAAGTAATAGCTGCTGATTTTAGCTATTGCGCAGGAATCTGTCGATTTCTTTAGCCACTTTTCTGCCCGAAGCTATTGCATTTACCACCAGGCTGGCACCGCTTACTGAGTCGCCTGCAGCAAATATCTTTTCGCGGCTGGTTGCATGATTCGCATTCACACTGATGTTTTTGCGTATGCTGAGTTCCAGTTCGAGTTCCGAAATTAAACCTTCCAGTACCGGGTGAACAAACCCCATAGCCAGTAAAACCAGCTCTGCTTCTATGATGCGCCTGGTGCCGGCAACAGGTCTCATTTCGTGGCGGCCTTCAGTTTTTATCCATTCAACTTCTTCAACTTCAACACCGGTAACCTTGTTGTTGCTGCCGATGAACCTCACTGTCGAAAGGCTCCAGAATCGCTCACAACCTTCCTCGTGCGAGGTAGATGTTTTCAGTACTTTCCCATAATAGGGCCAGGGGTTATCGCTGGCACGGGTTACAGGTGGTTTGGGTAAAATTTCAATTTGTGTCACACTTTGGGCTTTCTGTCGAATGGAAGTACCAACGCAGTCGGAGCCGGTATCGCCACCGCCTATCACCAGTACCTTTTTACCTTTAGCGCTGATACTTATTTCGGAAGTGCTGAGCAGCGAAGCGTTTACGCGATTTTGCATTCCCAGGAAATCCATGGCAAAATGCACCCCTTCAAGCTCCCGACCTTCGGCAGGCAGGTCGCGGGGATGCCCTGCACCTATGGCAATACAAATGGCATCAAACTGTGTGATAATTTCCCGTGCCGAAATATCTTTACCGATATTTATGCCTGTTTTTACAACTACGCCTTCGGCTATCATCAGGTTCAAACGCCTGTCGATTACTGCCTTGCTGAGTTTAAAATCAGGGATACCAAACCTGAGCAGGCCCCCGGCTTTCTCATCTTTTTCGAAAAGGGTAACCGTGTGGCCGGCTTTATTCAGCAAATCGGCGGCAGCCATTCCGGCTGGACCGCTACCAATTACAGCTACTGTTTTACCGCTGCGTTTTTTCGGAGGTTCCGGCTTTACGTATCCTTCGGCAAAGGCTTTTTCAACAATGGCTACTTCGTTTTCACGAATGGTAACAGGTTCTTCGTTTATATTCAGCACGCAGGCATGTTCGCAGCTTGCAGGGCAAATACGGCCGGTAAACTCAGGGAAATTATTTGTGGCTGCCAGTCGCATGTAAGCTCCTTTCCAGTCGCCTTTATACAACAAGTCGTTCCATTCAGGAATCAGGTTATCAACCGGGCAGCTCCAGTGGCAGAAGGGTATTCCGCAATCCATGCAGCGAGATGCCTGCAGTTTACGGTCTTCGCTGTTCAAAATTTGTTCCACCTCGCTGAAATCGTTTACCCGCTCATTCAATGGCCGGTTGCCGGCTTCTTTTCTTTTTATCTTCAAAAATCCGTTGGGATCAGCCATGGTATTCTTTATTTAAAATTTTTATTAAACCTACAAGGTTTTACTTCGTTTCACAATCAATAACTTCAGCCGGCATTAAAGATCAACCTCAACATCGGCAATCTTTTTCCTAAGTTCCTCCAGTTTTTGCTCATGAAGCACTTTCTTGTAATCGTACGGGATAATTTTTATAAACATAGGAAGGTATTTTTCGAAATTATCGAGAATCATTTTGGCCTTTTTACTTTTAGTAAAATGGAAGTGCCTGGCAATTAATCCGTTCAGTTCGTGAACATCCACACGGTCTTCAACCAGTGATAATTCGACCATGCCCATGTTACAGTAATAATCGAAATCACCGTTTTCGTCGAGCACATAAGCAATACCACCGCTCATGCCGGCTGCAAAATTACTGCCGGTTGTACCCAGTACTACCACCCGGCCGCCTGTCATATATTCACAGCAATGGTTGCCAACACCTTCAACAACGGCAATGGCCCCGCTGTTGCGTACCCCGAAACGTTCGCCGGCAACCCCCGAAATGTATATCTCGCCACTGGTGGCTCCGTAGAGCACAGTATTGCCAATGATTATATTTTTGTCCGAGTCGAAAGTAGAGCCTGCAGGGGGCACAACTATTACACGACCACCCGAAAGGCCCTTGCCCAGGTAATCATTTGAATCGCCTTCGAGCCTGAACTCAACGCCTTTGGTGAGGAATGCACCGAAACTCTGCCCGGCAGAGCCATTAAAACTGCAATTGATGGTGCCTTCAGGTAAGCCTTCTGCCCCGTATAACTGGGCAATCCTACCCGACAGCATGGCGCCGGTGGTTCGGTCAGTGTTTTTAATAGTTTTTTGTATCGAAACCGGCACTTTATCGCCAAGCGCTTTTTGGGCTTCGGCAATCAGTTGCAGGTCAAGTACCTGGTCTATTTTATGATCCTGAGCATCCACGCAGTGAATTGCATTGGTGCTGGCTTCGGCGGGCATGGAAAGCAATCCGCTCAGGTCGAGGTTTTTTATTTTCCAGTGATCAATTTCCCGGTTCCGCTCAAGCAGATCGGAACGCCCTATAATGTCATCCATTTTTCGGAAGCCTAAAGCAGCCAGGTTTTCCCGTACTTCTTCGGCTATAAACCGGAAAAAAGTTACCAGGTTATCAGCCTCACCGTGGAAGCGCCTGCGCAATTCGGGATTTTGGGTGGCAACTCCTACCGGGCAGGTATTCAGATGGCATTTACGCATCATCACACATCCCAGAACAATGAGCGCGGAGGTAGCAAGCCCGAATTCTTCGGCACCCAGCAGGGCAGCCATAATCACATCTTTACCGCTTTTCAGCTGGCCGTCGGCCTGAAGCATTACTTTGCGGCGCAGGTTATTCATCACGAGGGTTTGCTGCGTTTCGGCCAGTCCGAGTTCGAGTGGCAGGCCAGCATGTTTGATGGATGAAGTAGGGCTTGCCCCGGTGCCCCCTTCGAAACCGCTGATTGTAATCAGGTCGGCTCCGGCTTTGGTAACCCCGGCCGCTATTGTGCCTATGCCGCTTTCAGAAACTAGTTTTACGCTCACCCTGGCCCTGGGATTCACATTTTTCAGGTCGAAAATAAGCTGTGAAAGGTCTTCGATGGAATATATATCGTGGTGTGGCGGAGGTGAAATCAGTGTGATTCCCGGGATGGAGTACCTGGTTTTGGCAATAATCTGGTCTACTTTATGCCCCGGCAGCTGGCCTCCCTCTCCGGGCTTGGCACCCTGGGCAATTTTAATCTGGAGTTCGTCGGCATTCACCAGGTATTCGGTGGTTACGCCAAAACGTCCGCTTGCTACCTGTTTAATGGCACTGCGGGCACTGTCGCCGTTTTCGAACGGAACAAAACGCACCGGGTCTTCGCCGCCTTCGCCGGTATTGCTCCGGCCTCCAATGCGATTCATGGCAATGGCCAGCGTTTGATGTGCTTCCTTGCTGATGGATCCGTACGACATGGCCCCGGTGACAAACCGTTTCATGATATGCTCAACCGGTTCAACTTCTTCAATCGGTATCGGGTTGGTTTTAATTTTGAGCAGCCCGCGAATAAAGCCCGGGCTGGCCGTATCAGCATCAACCAGGCTGGTATACTCCTTGAATTTTTTATAATCTCCCGTACGGGTGCTCCATTGCAGTAAAGCAATAGATTCAGGGTTCCAGGCATGGTGTTCGCCATGTTTGCGATACGAAAATACACCTTCGGTAAGTACTTCCGGCTGCTGTTCAACGGTAAAAGCTTTCCGGTGTGGAATTAGCACTTCTTCAGCTATTTCCTGCATCCCGATGCCTTCAATCCGTGATACTGTTCCTTCAAAATATTTGTTAATCACATCGGAACTGATTCCTACGGCTTCGAATATCTGCGACGATCGGTAGCTTCTCAGGGTACAAATTCCCATTTTCGACATAATTTTTAGTATGCCTTTATTGATGGAATTGATATAGTTGTCCCTGGCTTTTTCGTAATCGAGCTGTATGGCATTGTCTTTTACCAATTTATTGATAACCGCGAAAGCCATGTACGGATTAATAATACTTGCTCCATAACCGAAAAGAAGGGCAAAGTGCATTACCTCACGGGGCTCGGCCGATTCAACCACAATGTCAATCTGCATCCTTTTCCGCTTTTTAATCAGGTGATGGTGAACTGCCGATACAGCCAGCAGCGAGGGAATTGGAGCTGTGTGCTCGTCGATTCCCCGATCGGAAAGAATTATATAGTTTTTGCCTTCGTCAACAGCTTTTTCGGCATC
>DGQJ01000088.1:12576-14437 GCA_002389705.1 Bacteroidales bacterium UBA4417 | reverse complement strand
TGTAATTGTAAAAGTTGATAACACGCGGGGGCTCGAGAAGGTTCCTACCATCAATACCGATTGGTGGAATTATGGAGGGCTGACCCGCGATGTTAACCTTGTGGAAGTGGCCGGCACTTTTATACAGGATTATTACATCCAACTGGCTGATAATGATCCCAAAAATATTGATGTATCTATTATCCTCAATGGCTCCGAAAAAGCAAATCAACAAGTTACGATCGAAATTCCGGAAGCAAACCTGAAAGCCACTTGTAATACAAATGGCGAAGGAATCGCTAAAACTACCATTCCGGCTAAAAATCTGAAACTTTGGTCGCCCGAAGCCCCGTTTTTGTACGAGGTTAAGCTTACACACAACAATGAGGTGCTGACGGACAAAATCGGATTCAGGACCATTCAGACAAAAGGAAGTGATATACTGTTGAATGGCAAGCCCGTGTTTTTACGGGGCATTTGTATACATGAAGAAAACGGAGTTCGCGGCGGGCGGGCATATTCACGCGAAGATGCCCAAATGTTGCTGGGCTGGGCTAAGGAGCTGGGCTGCAATTTTGTACGCCTGGCACATTACCCGCATAACGAAAACATGACCCGCGTTGCCGACGAAATGGGAATGCTGGTTTGGTCGGAAGTGCCGGTTTACTGGACTATACAGTGGAAAAATCCTGATACCTACACGAATGCCCATAACCAACTAACCGAAATGATTACCCGCGATAAAAACCGGGCCTCGGTAATTATCTGGTCGATGGCAAATGAAACCCCGGTTTCGGCCGAACGCTCTGATTTTCTGAAAAGTATGATTAAAACAACGCGTCAGTTCGACCCGGTCCGTTTGGTAAGCGCCGCGCTCGAAAGGCACTCAAAACCCGGTACAAAAAACACACAGGTTATTGAGGATCCTTTACAGGATTTCGTCGATATCATTGCATTTAATCAATACATTGGATGGTACGACGGGCTGCCTGAAAAATGCAAAACTGCCGAATTTGAAATCAATTTCGATAAACCCGTCATGGTTTCAGAGTTTGGTGGTGATGCCTTGCAGGGAAATCACGGTTCGAAAGATGCCCGCTGGACTGAAGAATTCCAGGAAGATTTGTACAGGGAAACGCTCAAAATGCTTGATAAAATTCCCCAGCTGCGCGGTATAACGCCATGGATACTGGCCGATTTCCGGTCGCCCCGCCGCTTGCTTCCCGACATACAGGATGGCTGGAACCGAAAGGGTTTGATTTCGGAAACCGGGGATAAAAAGAAGGCGT
The DNA here is from genome assembly GCA_002389705.1 of Bacteroidales bacterium UBA4417. Classification (GTDB taxonomy): domain Bacteria; phylum Bacteroidota; class Bacteroidia; order Bacteroidales; family UBA4417; genus UBA4417. The sequence continues at coordinate 13,169 of DGQJ01000088.1, read as the reverse complement.
TTTATGTACTTCAGGAGTATTATAAAAAGAAGAAAGCCAATTACAGTACAAAATAATGGAAATTACAAAATCAAAAACAACATACATGTTTCAACACAATGTATGAATATACTGTTAAATTGTTTGATCGGCTGAAATACTATATATTTTCACTGATACAGGAAGCGCCCTGGTACAATGCTGTGATTTCGAAATCATTTAAAAACAGTAAAAATGAAAGATGAAATAAAAATATTAAAGCAGGTTAAAATGGGAGAGAACTACATTGCTGATGGTAGCCGTTATGAAACGATGAAATATAACCGCTGCGGCAAAAGTGGTTTGCTGTTACCCGCAATCTCGCTGGGTTTGTGGCACAATTTCGGTTTTGCGGATAATTATAACAATTCGCGCGAAATTCTCAGGGCCGCCTTCGACCAGGGTATCACACATTTCGACCTGGCTAACAATTACGGCCCTCCGGCGGGTTCAGCCGAAGAAGTATTTGGCTCCATTTTAAAAAGAGATTTCGCATCGTACCGCGACGAAATGATAATTACCTCGAAAGCAGGATACGATATGTGGGACGGACCTTATGGCGAATGGGGTTCGCG
>DGQJ01000088.1:0-12464 GCA_002389705.1 Bacteroidales bacterium UBA4417 | reverse complement strand
CAGGCAAGGTATTCGATGAAGGACCGGGTTGTGGAAGAAGGCCTGCTTGACTTGCTCGGGGAAAACGGTGTGGGATTTGTAGCCTATTCGCCCCTGGCTCAGGGCCTGCTCACCGACAGGTATTTAAAAGGGATTCCATCTGATTCGCGCGCTTCGAAAGCTCACTTTCTAAAACCTGAGCATATTACACCCGAACTGCTAACCGGAATCAGAAAACTGAACGACCTGGCAAAGCAAAGAGGTCAAACGCTGGCACAGATGGCAACGGCATGGCTGCTTCGCGATAACCGCGTTACTTCGGTGATTGTGGGTGTAAGTTCGGTTAAACAATTGAATGACAATATTGAAACGCTGAAAAACATTGCTTTTTCGAAGGAAGAGGAGGATAAAATATTTTCGATCATAAACGATCTCTAGTGGTCAGTTTAAAATTGATGCATTTATCATAGAGAAGGGCGAANNTGTCTTCTGTCTTCCGTCTTTTACCCAACTAATTGTATTTAATTGACAATATTAAACAGACTCCAAAAATTGAAACCCAATTAATAGATCCCTCAAATAAAAAGTGATGAAAAAACTAATTCTGCTAAGCGCAATGCTGATTGCCTTGATAACAGTTAAAAATGATTTATCGGCACAAAATACTTTTGCAAGCGAACAATGCGCCAAAATGGGCCGGGGTGTTAACATCATCGGCTACGACAGTATGCTTTGGATTGATCACACCAAAGGACGATTCAAGGAAACGTATTTTAAAAAGATTAAAGATGCCGGGTTTTCGACCATCAGGGTGAACCTTTTTGCNNTGGATTTGCATGAATTTAACGCTATGGCTGATGATCCTGTAGCAAAAAAAGAAATGTTTCTTTCGGTATGGCGTCAATTGGCGCCCAGGTACAAGGATATGCCAAATAATGTGCTGTTTGAGCTTTTAAATGAACCAAACCAGAAACTCACGATACAAATGTGGAACGAATACCTGCTCGAAGCAATCAAACTGGTCCGCGAAACCAATCCGAACCGCACACTCATTATCGGTCCCGGAAACTGGAATGGTATCGAGAGCCTGCCAATGCTGGTTTTGCCCGAAAATGACAGGAATATCATTGTAACTGTTCACTTTTATCATCCTATGCCTTTTACACACCAGGGCGCATATTGGGCCAACGATTTTAAAAACCTGAGCGGTATCCGCTGGAACGGCACTAAGGAGGAGAAAGCAGACGTTGAAACCCGTTTAAAAGTAGCATCAGATTGGTCAAAAGCAAATGACCGCCCGATTTTCCTGGGTGAGTTTGGTGCCTACGATAAGGGTGATATGGATTCGCGTGCCAGGTACACAGCCTGTGTTGCCCGTACTGCCGAGAGCTTTGGCTTCAGCTGGGCTTACTGGCAGTTCGACAGCGATTTTATTGTATACAACATTGAAAAAGAGCATTGGGTAATGCCCATCTTAAATGCTTTGATGGATAAAAAATAATTATCCATATTCACCGGTTGTTTGGCCTGTACAGCGAGTAATCCGACGAATTATTAGTGAAACAGCTGGCACCTGCAATCATTGGAAATGGCGGCCCCAACGGGCAACATTTTTCCGCCATCAATCACCATCCGGACAAGGATTTTTTCGCGAAAGCAACGCTATAAATAAAATTTCTGTTCGACCATACAGCGGTTATTCAAGCCATAATTCATAATAACATTTGGTAAAATTTTGTAGATGAAAACAATAACATTATTTGCGATCCTGTTTTTCGCAGCGATGCAAAACGGTTTTACTTCGGTAACTGATACACCGGATGGAAAAAAGAATATGGCCGTTGTAGCCCCTGAACTCATCCTGGTGAACCACGTGGGATTTAAGCCCCAATCCGAAAAAATTGCACTGCTACGCGTGAAAGCCGGTAAGTTCGCAATTGTTAATTGTAAAAGTGGTAAGGAGGTTTTTACCGGCAAACCAGGCCCCTTGAAATATTGGGAGCATTCGGGCGACAGTGTGAGTACAGCTGATTTTTCGACATTAACGGTTCCAGGTACCTATCAACTGGTGATCGGTAAAAATGCTGTCGTTTCATATCCTTTTGTCATTAACCGCGATGTTTACTCCGATATTGCAAAAGCGTCATTAAAAGCATTTTATCTGAATCGTTCAGGCATGGACATTGCCGAACAATATGCCGGCAAATGGGCCAGGGCAGCAGGGCATCCTGATACCATGGTTTTGGTGCATGCTTCAGCAGCCACAGCTTCCCGCCCCGAAGGAACTGTGATTTCAGGTCCCGGTGGCTGGTACGATGCCGGCGATTACAACAAATACGTGGTTAACAGCGGTATAACTACCTATACCTTGTTGCTTTTTTGTCAGATGTATCCTGAATATTGTAAAACACTGAATGGAAATATACCCGAAAGCGGAAATGGTATTCCTGATGTTTACAATGAACTTTTGTACAACCTGCGCTGGATGCTTACCATGCAGGACCCTGCCGATGGCGGTGTTTACCATAAACTCACCAACAAAACATTCTGCGATTTCGTGATGCCCGATAAGGCAACCGATCACCGGTATGTGGTTATGAAGTCGACAGCTGCTTCGCTCGATTTTGCAGCTACCATGGCCATGGCGTCGCGGGTTTTTGCAAAAACAACTTACCCCGAACTTAAAATGCTGAGTCAAACTTGCCTTGCCGTTGCCGAACGAGCCTATGCCTGGGCAAAAGCCAATCCTGCGGTTTATTATCAAAATCCATCCGATATTTCGACCGGCGCTTATGACGATAACCAGCTGAATGACGAATTTTTCTGGGCTTCGGCCGAAATAGGGCTTGCCACCGGTAATGTTTCAATGGTTTCAGGAAAGGAAATTATGGATCAGAAAATCATGGTTCCATCGTGGGATTATTCAGGTATGAGCGGCATTGTATCCCTGGCTTTGAGCGAAAGCACAGGCTTCGAAACACAAAGAAACCTGGCTAAGAAACAATTGTTGATGTATGCTGACAAGTTGGTATCGAAAGCACAACAATCACCATATCATGTGAGTATCGATTTTTTCAAATGGGGAAGCAATTCGGATGTTGCCAACATTGCCCTGCTGAAACTGGTAGCAGCCCGCATAAGTAAAAACCCGGTTTATTATAAATCAGTACAGGGCGATCTTGATTATTTGCTGGGCCGCAATGCCACAAGTTATTGTTTTGTTACAGGCTTTGGAGCCAAACAGGTAATGCAAATTCATCACAGGCCATCAGGAGCCGATGGAATAACTGAGCCCTGCCCCGGTTTCCTGGCAGGAGGGCCTAACACCATAGTGCTTAACGATTGTCCCGGAATTACGCGCAGTACTTTTCCGGCAAAGTCGTATACCGACTCGCAATGCAGTTATTCAACAAACGAAATAGCCATTAACTGGAATGCGCCATTGTTTTTTCTGCTCGCTGCCGCGGATGCGCAGGACAAATAATTAGTCAGCCTGCAACTCAGCAATATTTTACAAGGATCATATTATTTGGGGTTTGCCTGAACGGCTTCAGCATGTACTTTATTTATGCAGCTTATCTGCATAAATGATAAAACATCAACTTAAATATCTGCTTTGGTAATAAATTTATAACATTCAGGATAAAATACCATTGTTTTCTGAAAATCTGTTTGTAGTCTTTCGCTGGTTCTGATGCGATATTTGCAGTTAATACTTCTGCACGAAGGCTTTAATAATTTGTATTTTATTTCATTACATTCTTTAGCAGAAGCAGATTATAAGCAAGGAGTTGTGGTTGCATACAAGATTCAAATTTTATGGTATTGTATTTCTTAAACCCAACCGATCATTACTTATAAATCGTGTACTTTCAATACCCTTGTAACTGTATATCATTGAACCTTTGAATAGTTGCGGAGAGAGAATTTATTCAGGAATTGTTGCTGCTTTGTGTATAGTTTTAATCCGGATGCATGCAATTTTCCGGTTTAAGGCTATCGGGAAAATACCAGGCTTAACTGTAACTGAATATACAGCATAAGTTTTCGTGCTTTCAACACTTATAAAAGGAATCGTGAATAAACTTATTTCAGAACTGAATAAATCAGCAGGATGATCAGCTATAAAATGATGAAAGAAGCATAGAGCTGATCTGACCGATAATCGAACAACCCAATCAATTCAATAAGTACTAACCTCAACCCCAATAAACCAGATGCCTATGAAGTAAAAGTATCTAAAAAAATGGCGGAACAGTATTGGCCTACCGTTCCGCACAATAATGTCCCAATCAGATCAAAATCAATCAGTAACATTAACTTACAAAAGTATGAAAAAAATCCGAAATCTGTTGGATAAGAGGCTTCGTGTCTTTTTATCAGAACAATCATCAAGAATTATCAGCCTGACGTTTCTTTTTTCGCTGCTTACGGTAATACAACTCACAGCAACAGCAGCAAATCCGGCACCTAAAAAAATTACAGGTAAGGTAACCACCGAAAAAGGGGAGGCTATCCCCGGTGTTTCAATCAGTATAAAAGGAACCACCAATGGTACAATTACAGATATCGACGGTAAATATGCGATCGATGTACCCGAGACTGCTACAACCCTGGTTTTCACCTTCGTAGGCATGATAACACAGGAAGTGAGCATAAACAACCAAAGCGTTATAGATGTTGTATTAAAAGAAGCAGCTGTTGGGCTCGACGAAGTTGTGGTAGTCGGTTATGGAACCAAGAAGAAGAGCCTTGTAACCGGTGCTATTTCATCAGTGAAGGCAAAAGACTTACAAACAACTGCTTCCTCAAGGGCTGATCAGGCAATCCAGGGGAAGGTTTCTGGAGTAATGGTATTACCAACATCAGGTTCGCCGGGAGCAGGTTCCAAAATCAGGATCAGGGGTACCAATTCCAACTCCAATTCAAATCCATTATTTATTGTGGATGGAATGAAAACCGGTGATATCAATAACATCGACCCCAGTGATATCGAATCGATGGAGGTTTTAAAGGATGCTGCATCTTCAGCCATTTACGGAACAGAAGGAGCTAATGGAGTAATCCTTGTAACTACCAAATCAGGTAAATCTGGCAAAGGTGTGGTAAATTATGATTTTCAGTTCGGCACTCAAAGTGTTAGATCGGATATGAAATTGATGGACGCTACACAATACAAACAGTGGATGTCCGAATCAGGACAGGTAACCCAGGATCGTTTCAATGCCAATACAGATTGGTTGAATGAGACTTTCCAGTCGGCACCGATGCAAAAGCACCATCTTTCATTTTCAGGTGGAAATGAAAAAACAACTTACATGCTGTCAGGATCATACCTTACCCAGGATGGAATTGTTGGGGGAGATAAAGCAAATTATACCCGTTACACCTCAAGGCTGAATTTAAAAAGTGAAATTAAAAATTGGCTCGAAGTGGGCGGTAATTTTAACTACAGCCACTCCAACCAGAAAAATGTTAGTCAAGATGATGAATATAGAAGTTTGGTTAACAGCGCGTTGTTAATCGATCCATTGACTCCTGTTACCTACACTGGTACTCCTGCCCATGTTCAGTCACTTTTAGATCAGGGAAAAGTAATTGTAAAAGATGGTAGTGGCAATTATTATGGATTAACTGAAAATGTATCCGGCGAAATGTCAAATCCTCTTGCAACACTTACTACCTATCATAATACAACCGAACAGGATAAGATTATGGGAACTGGGTATGCAACTATTAAACCTTTCAAAGGATTTTCACTGACTTCAAGGATTGGTTTGGATCTTACCTACCAGAATCAGCACATCTGGACACCGCTGTATTATTTCTCGACCGAAAATCAGAATACTACCACCAATGTTACCGATAACCTGAATAAATATAACACCTGGTTATGGGAAAATTTTGCCACTTACTCAAGAGATTTTGGCGATCACTCTTTAACTGTAATGGCAGGATATTCAGCACAAGACTATAAAGCCCCGGTTTATACTATGTACTCAGCACCTTTGGTAGCCGAAGGTGATGATTATGCCAACCAGGGATCAACTACATCCGACACTTACGACAGAACCGGAGGAGTACCCGATGAAAAGACCATGGCTTCATTGTTTGGACGTTTATCATACAGTTATAAGGGCAAATATTTGCTGGAAGGTTCAGTTCGTCGCGACGGTGCAAGCGATTTTCCTACAGATGCAAAATATGCAACTTTCCCATCGGTATCAGCCGGTTGGGTAATCAATAAGGAAGACTTTTTAAAGGATGTTAAGCTGATTTCATATATGAAACTTAGGGCCAGCTGGGGCTCAAACGGAAGCAGATCGAACCTGCCGGGTAACGAGGATAAAGAACTCTGGACGCTTGCCGGTATCAGGTATCCTGATGCTACCGGAACATATCAGTCAGGCGCTCAAATCTCGAAACTGGTTAATAAGGATTTGAAATGGGAAAGAACAGAAATGGCTGACATCGGTATTGATATCAGGTTGCTGAATAATAAAATTAATTTCACAGCCGACTGGTACAACAAGAATACCGAAAATCTGATTGCACTGGGTACATTCCCAATGTCGACCGGTGGCGGTATGCCATATGTTAACGCAGGAACTGTAAACAACAAAGGATTTGAATTCGAACTTGGCTATACAAACAATGATAATGAGTTGAGGTATGGAGCCAGTGTGAACTTTTCGACAATAAAAAACGAAGTAACCCAGTTGGATGTTAATGCACCGGTTGCCGGAGCAAATGTTCGTGGTTATAATCTTACCTGGTTCGAAGAAGGTCAGCCAATCTGGTATTTCAAAGGATACAAAACGGATGGTATATTCGACAACAAAGCCGAGGCTGATGCTTACAATACAAAATACGGAACAACTTTCGTAGCAGGTGATCCTATCGTAGTTGATGTTAATGGCGATAATAAAATATCACCTTCTGACCAGACTAAAATCGGCAGCCCTCATCCATCATTAATTTATGGAGGTAACGTTTCTTTGGGATATAAAGGTTTTGATTTCAACCTTGCTTTCCAGGGAGTTTCAGGAAATGATATTTTCATGGCCTGGTATCGTACCGACAGGAGTTTGTCGAACAAACCGGCTTATATGTACGAAGGCAGGTGGACTTCATCGAATACAACTGCAAGTTTGCCACGCGCTGATAACAACAGCGATTATGTTTACCGCAGCAACCTGATGGTTTCAAGCGGATCGTACTTGAGGATCAAACAGATACAATTAGGTTACACCCTTGCAAATGAAATTACATCCAAATTTGGTGTAAGCTCACTCAGGGCCTATATCTCGCTTGACGATTATTTCACAATTACCAAGTACAAAGGTTTGGATCCTGAAGCAGGTAGTAATAATAACCAAAGCCAGGGTGTTGACAGGGGTTTATATCCAATTTCTGCCAAGATGTTATTCGGCCTAACAGCTAGTTTCTAATCAACAAAAAAAGATAAATCATGAAAAAAATAATATATAGCCTGAGTGCACTCTTCCTGCTTGTTTTTGCAGGTTGCAGTAAGGACTTTTTAGAAGTAGCTCCATTTGGGAAACTATCCAGTGACAACTTTCTGAAAAATGATAATGACGTGAAATTAGCCGTCATGGGGGTGTATAATAAAATCCAGGAAAATTATTCGAAAGGATCATGGACCAGCGTTTACTTTATGAAAAACCTTCCTGCTGATGATACCAAGTGTGCTGGTCCGAATGCCGGTGATACACCTGAATATCAGTATCTTGATGATTTTAATATTACTTCCGACAATACCAAGATTGCAGCCATCTGGACTAATTTTTACAGTACCATAAATTCCTGCAATACCATAATCAGCAACGTTGGTGCCAACACAGCTGCAACAGCCGGTATGAAAACAATGGTTGGTGAAGCAAAGGCTTTAAGGGCTTTCACTTACCTCGACCTGGTTATCATGTTCGGTGGTGTGCCTTTAATGACTGTTAACCCGGCCTCAACAGACGAATTCAATCTGCCTCGTTCCACTACAGCCGAAGTGTATGCACAGATTGAAAGTGACCTGAAAGATGCAATTGCCGTTCTGCCGTTAAAAAGCCAGTATTCAGCCACTGATAAGTTTCGCTTCTCCAAAGGTACCGCTCAGGCCTTATTAGGCAAGGCTTACCTTTACGAAAAGAAGTATACAGATGCTGCCACCGTGCTGGGTGCGTGTATCATCAGCAACGAATACCAGCTCGAGTCCGACTATGCTTCAATATGGTCAAAGGAAAAAGAGTTTGGTGTTGAATCCATCTTTGAAATTTCCTATACTTCGCAAGAAAACTACGGCTGGGGTAACTTTCCCTGGGGCGGTGGTAACGAAAGTAATATTGAAATGCAACTGGAAGGACCACGTGCCGATGGCGATGGTTCATTCGACTTTTCGCACCTCGACCTTACCAAGCTGAACCTTATTGGTGGCTGGGGATTTAACCTGCCTTCGAAGAAAATTGGTGACCTCTTGTACTCAAATCCTGCAGATAAGAGGATCAAGGGCTCAGTAGCTTCCGAAGCTGATTATTTTGCTGCCGGCGGTGCTTATCAACCGGGTGAATATCCTTACGATTATGAAGGATACCTCAGGACAAAGTATGCATGTAAAGCTTCTGAAACAACTGATCCGGCTACAGGCCAGCCTGAGTTGAATTATGGTTCCAATTACCGTATTATTCGTTATGCCGATGTTTTATTAATGGCTGCCGAAGCGTATAACAAAAGCGGTAATGATGGTGCAGCTCAAACTGAACTGAAAAAAATTACGGATAGGGCAGGGATTGCAGCTCATACCGAAACCGGGTCAGCTTTATTTGACCAGATCGTGATCGAAAGAGCCAAAGAACTCTGTTTCGAAGGAAGCCGTTACTGGGATTTAGTTCGTTGGGATTTAGCCGATGCACAAATGAAGAGCATAGGTTTTGTTAAAGGAAAACATGAACTGTTTCCAATTCCTTTGAACGAAATCCTGTCGAATACAGCAATGGAAGAAACAGACCAGAATCCTGGTTACTAGTATTTTATAAAATTAATCAGAAGGTTGACAGGACATCCAATTAAATTGACTTGGGTTTGGGTCAAATTTGATTACAGGTTACAATTGGTTGGTTGGCTGAGTAGGGTGTCCTGCTCAGCCTTCTTTTTTATAGCGATGTACGCTTTCATATACTACTACCAGGGTTTTCGTTTTTCTGATTTTATTTATCTGCATACAACATTTTGTTTAAATTAGAGCCGGATTTCAGTCTTACGGAGTTTATACGCTTGTTCAAACCCACCCGATGAAAACAAATTGCCTGCTATTCTCTGCTTTTTTAATGATGTTTTGGTTTGTGCCAAAACATTCTATATCACAACGCTACGGAATTCCTGGAATTCAAAATTTCAAACGTTCCGAGTATAAGGGCGGAACTCAAAACTGGGCTGTTACCCAGGCTCCCAATGGCATGGTTTACTTCGGAAATAATGAAGGTCTGTTGGAGTATGATGGCGAACGCTGGGCGATTTACAAAGATATGGGCCAGGTTGTTCGCTCTGTACTTGCTGACGGGAACCGCATTTATGTCGGGTCGTTCAACAAATTCGGGTTTTACGAGGAAGACCAGCACGGTGAACTCAGGTATCATTCCTTACTGCCTTTGTTAAAAAAACGGATGAATGATTTTGATGAAATCTGGAGGATTCATAAAACAAGCTTCGGCATTGTTTTTCAATCTATACGGGCTATTTTTATTTACAACAACGATAAAATTGAAATTGTTAAACCCAGGTCAGCCTTTCATTTTTCATATTATGTAAATGGTACTTTGTGGCTGTACGACCAGGTTGAAGGCCTGATGCAATACTACGATGGTAAGGTGCGGACTGTCCCCGACGGGAAAAAGTTAGCCGGTACGGAAATATGGTCTATGCTATCCCTGAACGATGACCAGGTCATTATTGGAACGGCTAAAAACGGACTTTACAAGTACGATGGTCAAAACCTGGTGCCCTGGGAAAAACCGGTTAGTGAGCTTCTCAAATTGTACCAGCTGTTTTCGGGCAAAGTTGTGAACAAACAATACTTCGCTTTTGGAACCATTCAGAATGGATTACTTATATCGGATACTTCAGGTAAAGTCATTGCTCATATTAACAAGGGCAAAGGAATCCTGAATAACACTATCCTTGGCCTGGGCACTGACGATGAAGGTAATATCTGGCTTGGACTGGATAACGGAATATCACTGGTTAATTTCAGTTCGCCGCTTACCTACATCCAGAATTATGTAGATATAGGATCCGGTTATGTTTCGGCCCGTTTTGGCGATAATTTGTACCTGGGTACAAACCAGGGATTGTTTTATATTAAGTGGAGCGAATTTAACAATTCGCTGAAGAAAAAGGAGCATTTTCACCTGGTTGAAGGTACCGAAGGACAGGTGTGGAGCCTGGCGGTTATAGGCAACACCCTGTTATGCGGCCATAATACCGGTGTTTATGAGATACATGGCCAGGTAGCCGATAAAATCTCATCGGTGGCCGGAGGATGGACCATAAGGCAGGCAGGTAACAATAAACAGTTCCTGCTGGTAGGTAATTATTCAGGTATTTCGGTTTTCGAACGGAACGGGGCTTCCTGGAAATACCGGAATGAATTATCCGGTTTCGACCAATCGTCGCATTTCCTGGAGACCGATGCCAAAGGATATCTCTGGATAGGGCATGGCTATAAAGGCGTGTTTAGGGTTAAACCCGATGCTGATATGCGAAGGGCCCTGGAAGTAAGGTTTTATAACTCCATGAAAGGCCTGCCTTCCGATTTGGGAAGCACCATTTTTAAAATCAGGTCAGGTATAGTTGCCGGCACATTGTTTGGTATATATAGGTATAACGAATCCAAAGACATATTTGAACCTGATAAATTATTCAGTAAACTTCTCCCCTTACAAGGGCAGGTTGACTATGTGTTTCAGGATAACGCCAATAACATCTGGTACTATTATAACCAGCAGCCTTCCGTATTACGTTACCAGGAAGACGGAACCTATAAGAATATTTCTATTCCTTTCAAGGATCTTGCCGGAATGTTAATACCTCCTTACGGTCATATTAATCCGTTAGATGCACAAAATGTATTGTTTGGAATTGAAGGGGGATTTGCGCATTATTATTCAGGGCAGTACAAAGATTATGGTCATGTTCCTACCTTGTATATCAATAATATTCATTCAGCTGATACTTCCGAAGGTATATTCAGGATCAACAGTTTAGATGGTAAGCAAAGGATCATTCCGGCATTCAGGTTCAGAAGCAATACTATTACTTTTTCGTTTGCTTCTAATCACTTCAGCGAATCAGGCTCAAGGTACCAGTTTTTCCTGAAAGGATTTGATAAGGACTGGAGTGAATGGTCGCAAAAAAGTTCAAAAGAATATACCAATTTACCTTACGGTGAATATACCTTCCAGCTGAAAGCACTCAAAGAGGATGGTTCTCCTTCACCGGTGCTTTCGTATTCATTTAAAATTTCGCCTCCCTGGTACTTTTCGACAATTGCCTGGATAATTTATTTTATTGCAATCTTGTACTCTATGTTTTTGCTGTACCGCTTTTTTAACAGGAGTATTGAGAAATCACGATTAAAGGAAAAAGAGCAGCAGCGCAATAAATATAAGCAACGCGAACAGCAGTTTAAGGAAGATGCCCTGGAAGCTGAAAAGGAAATGATCCGCCTAAGGAACGAGAAACTGAACATGGAAATGATACATAAAGAAAAAGAGCTTGCCAACTCTACTATGATGATCATCCAGAAAAATGAAATACTTCAGAAACTAATGCATGACATCAATAAAGTGAAATCGACCCTGCCTGACGAACAGTATAAAAATCAGTTAAATAGTACATTGAAAAAAATTGGCAAAGAAATAGACAACGAAAAACAATGGCAGGTTTTTAATACCCATGTTGAACAGGTTCACGAAGCTCTATTTGCCAAACTCAAACAATTATATCCTGATCTTACTCCGAGGGAACTCAGCCTTTGCGCATACCTGCGGATGAATATTTCGAGTAAAGAAATAGCTACCCTGATGAATATCAGTACACGGGGTGTAGAAATTAGCAGGTATCGTATCCGTAAAAAACTGGGGCTCGATCGCAATGCGAACCTGACTGATTTTATGATGAAATTACATTAGGCCTGCTATTTTTCAAATTTTGTTTGCTTTTTATGTGCTACAACCTTTAATTCAGGTTGCGGATTATAGTGTGCAATACTTTTTCTGGTATTTATTCAGTTTTTGTGCTATAAAGTAATGCCTTTATCCTTGTAGTATCATTCAATTTGTTTAGAGAAAATTATTATAGACTTAATGTAGTTTTAATATATTGATAATTAAGTTTATAAAATATAATTAATGTATTGTTGATGTAACCCAGAATGAACAAAAAAATCGTTTTGTAGTATTTTAGATGTATTGGTC
>DGQJ01000090.1:8941-11257 GCA_002389705.1 Bacteroidales bacterium UBA4417 | reverse complement strand
GTACCGCGGCCGTCTTCAATTCGTCCGAGTATTTTTTCCATCCAGCCGGTACCTTCGCGGCATGGGCTGCACTGGCCGCACGATTCGTGGTGGTAAAACCTCGAAAAAGTAAGCAGGTTTTTTACGATACAGGTTTTTTCGTCCATCACGATAAATCCACCTGATCCAAGCATGGTTCCGGTCTGGAAGCCTCCCTCGGCCAGCGATTCGTAGCTCATCAGCCTGGGTTCGCCGGCAGCGGTTTTCAATATTAGGTTTGCAGGCAATATGGGAACCGACGATCCACCGGCTACCACGGCTTTCAGTTTGTTGCCGTTGCGTATGCCGCCACAGTATTCGTCGCTGTAAATAAATTCTTCAACCGGCAGGCCCAGTTCAATTTCATAAATTCCGGGTTTGTTAATATGCCCGCAGGCCGAAATAAGTTTTGTTCCTTTGCTGTTGCCTAAGCCAATGGCAGCATATGCATCGGCGCCATGGTTGATAATCCAGGGCAGGGCTGCGATAGTTTCGACATTATTAACCACGGTTGGACACCCGTAAAGCCCGAAGATAGCAGGAAAAGGAGGTTTGATACGTGGGTTGCCGCGTTTGCCTTCAAGCGATTCGAGCAAAGCAGTTTCCTCGCCGCAGATATATGCACCTGCTCCCGGGTGGCAATACAGGTTCAGCGAATAGCCGCTTCCCATTATATTATTGCCCAGCAAACCATTCCGGTAGGCTTCGTCAATGGCTTTTTCGAGGCCACGAAGCACATAAAAAAGTTCGCCGCGGATATAAATGTACGAGGTATTGGCACCCAGGGCATAGGAACCCAGTATCATGCCTTCAATCAACTGGTGCGGATTCCGGACGCCGATATGCCGGTCCTTGAAGGTTCCGGGTTCGCTTTCGTCGAAATTGCACACCAGGTAACGTGGGTTTTGGCTCTTTTTATCTACAAAACTCCACTTCATGCCAGTCGGGAATCCGGCACCACCACGGCCACGTATGCCTGATTTGGTAACTTCCTGGGTTACCTGGTCGGGGCTAAGGTTTTTGAGCGCTTTTTCAACAGCAGTATATCCTCCCAGTTTCCTGTAAACCTCATAACTGGCCAGGCCGGGCACATCAATATTTTCGAGAAGTATCTTTTGGGCCATGGTTACAGGTATGGATTAGTATGCGAGATTTTATTTTCGGCAGTCCATTTTTCAAGCAGTTCGTCGGCTTTCGCGGTGTTCAGGTTTTCGTGGTATTCGGTGCCCACCTGTATTACCGGCGCATTTCCGCAAGCTGCCAGGCATTCAACGGTTTTCAGCGTGAATCGCCCGTCGGGAGTGGTTTCGCCTGCTTTTATTCCAAGTCTTTTTTCGAAATGGGCAAGTATTTCCTCGGAACCGTTCAGCCAGCAGGGTCCTGTCTGGCAGACTTCAATCACGCAGTTGCCGACCGGCTGCAGGTTGAACATGCTGTAAAAAGTGGCCACTTCGTAAACTTCTATAGGTTGTATTTCTAAAAGTGAAGCCACGTAATCCATTATTTCGGAACTCAACCACCCGCCGTTTTCGGCCTGTGCGATATGTAGTACCGGCAGCAGGGCCGATTTTTGCCTTCCTTCGGGGTAGCGCTTTTTGATCTTGTTTACCAGATCAAGTATTTCGCTGTTAAATTCAGTTATTCCAGGCTTTTGTTGCATTATGATGATTCAAATTTTTTAAATTTTTTATAACTCTCAAAGCAAATTCCCTATTCATGTAATCCGCAATCCCCAATCCTCAATCCTACATCCAACATCCGACATCCGACCTCCGATATCCCAAATCCTTATGCATCAAGCTCACCCGCAATTACATTCATCGAACTCATGGTTAAAATGGCATCACTCAGCATAGCTCCTTTTACCATTTCGGGGTAGGCCTGGTAATAGATGAAACAGGGACGACGGAAATGCAGGCGTGAGGCTGTTCGTCCACCATCACTTACCAGGTAAAATCCAAGTTCGCCGTTTGCCGCTTCAACGCTGTGATAAACTTCACCTGCCGGAATATCGGTTTCGCCCATTACAATTTTAAAATGCCAGATGAGTGCTTCCATGTTGTTGTATACTTTTTCCTTCGGCGGAAGCACAAAGCGGGGATCCTTTGCGAAATAGGTTTCCTTGTCGTCCAAAGCATCGAGTTTGGCAATGGCTTGTTCAATAATCCGGAGACTTTGCCACATTTCTTCCTGCCTAACCATAAAACGGTCGTAAGTATCTCCATTCTGGCCGACAGGCACTATGAAATCAAATTCTTCGTACGAGCAATATGGATTCATAACTCTCACATCGTAATC
>DGQJ01000090.1:0-8796 GCA_002389705.1 Bacteroidales bacterium UBA4417 | reverse complement strand
CCGCTGTCGACCCCGATCACGCTGTTGCAGATAATATGGTCGGCAATACGTGCCAATTCCATGATTACGATACGCAGGTAATCAACGCGTTTTGGTGTTTCGATGCCAAGCAATTTCTCCACGGTCATGTGCCATCCCATGTTATTAAGTGGTGATGAGCAGTAGTTGAGGCGGTCGGTGAGTGGGGTAACCTGGTAAAAAGGGCGGCGCTCAGCTATTTTCTCGAACGCCCGGTGGATATAACCGATAGTTTGCTCGGTGCTGACAATAAATTCTCCGTCCATGAGCATCACATTCTGGAATACACCGTGCGTAGCCGGATGTGTCGGCCCAACATTCAGCGTATTATATTCCTTGGGCTCCGGTGTATGAACTACGTCTCTTTCCCAATAGTCGGTTTCCAGTTCTTTTGCCATTTGTACTTTTCGAAATCGCTAAAATTTTTAATCTCTTCTTCAATGCTATGGGTCCCGTCTTTTTATATTCAGACCTGGGATGCCTTTTGCTTTTTTTCATCAGATGCGGGGCATCGTGTATTTTTTCTCAGAGACGCGAGGCATCGCGTCTATCGGCCAAACATGCTGTCGTCCTTATCTTCACGGGTTTGATCTTCGAGGGGGAAATCTTTTCTGAGCGGGAAATCAGTCATGTCGTCCACGTTTAATATCCGTTGTAAATTTGGGTGATCGCCGAACTGAATACCAAAGAAATCATAGGTTTCGCGCTCCATCCAGTTGGCTGCCGGCCACAGGGTGGTAGCACTCGGAAAGGTTGGATCGCTGATATCGGTGGCAGTTTTAACGCGTATGCGGTGGTTATTCACAAAGCTATGCAAATGATATACCACCCCGAGTTGGTTTGTTTCGGGATAATGCATGCCACAGAGGGTGGTGAGGAAGTTAAACTGCAGGTCTTTGTCGTCGCGCAGGTACTGCAGGCAATGGCGGATGACTTCTTTTTTTACGCTGATACAAAGCATATCAGCCAGCATTTCATGCCTTTCGATTGCTTCATTAAACTGNNTTTTACTATCGGGGCAACCGGGCAGGCTTACCCGCTGCCTTATCTGCATTATTCAATGTTATATCTTTTCATCAGGTCTTCGTATTCTTTCGAGTTACGTCGCCTGAGTGATTCGTTACCTACCAGATCCTGTATTTTTAGTATACCATTTATAATCTGTTCAGGCCTCGGAGGGCATCCCGGCACATACACATCCACAGGAATAACACGGTCAATGCCCTGCAGCACGCTGTAAGTATCGAATATACCACCACTGGCGGCACAAGCGCCAACGGCAATAACCCATTTAGGCTCTGCCATCTGAATATAAATTTCGCGCAGTACGGGTCCCATTTTTTTAGCCACGGTTCCCATTACCATCAGCAGGTCGCTCTGCCTGGGCGAAAAGCTAAGCCTCTCGGAGCCAAAGCGGGCCAGGTCGTAATGCGAGGCCATGGTAGCCATAAATTCAATACCACAGCAAGAGGTAGCAAATGGTAAGGGCCACAATGAATTTTTACGGGCAAGGCCTACGGCTTTTTCGATAGAAGTAGCAAAAAATCCCTGTCCTGAAATTCCTTCAGGAGTTTCGGCAACAGTAGGCGCTATAATAGGGTTAAGTTTTTCCGACATGATTCACTGTATTTTCAGCAGGTATTATTTCTTGTCCCATTTTAAAGCGCCTTTCATGATAATATATATGAAACCGGCCAATACCAGCATCATAAACAAAAACATCTCGAGGAAACCCTGTGATCCCAGTGCTTTAAAATTTACAGCCCATGGGTACATAAAAATAACTTCAACATCAAAAAGAACAAAAAGGATGGCAATGAGAAAATATTTAACCGAAAAAGGGCTGCGGGCGTTGCCCATACCCTCTATTCCGCATTCAAAATTTTCGAGTTTGGCTTTCGACGAGCGTTTTGGTCCCAGTAAATGGGTAAAAACCATGGTGGTAATTACGAATCCGAGAACTACGAGCGACTGTATTAAAATGGGGATGTAATCTTGAGGCATGATTAGTGTCAGTTGTATTGTGAAATCATTAACGAATCATTAAGCAAATTGTTTGTAAATCTATGAAATTTATTAACAAAGTTTCAAATTCCTTCTGCCAATTCCGATGATTTTATAGATTATAATTTGCCATGTTTCAGCTGGAACATCCATCCATAAAGTTCAATAATGGCTTTAAATTGCTGTTACAGGTTTTGATACCCAATTTTATGAAATTTTAAATATGTTCAACGAACAAACGATGATTTTGTCAAAATAAACGCCTGTAGGGTTTCAATTTTTCGACCCAAATGGTAAAAGTTTCAAAAATATACTGGTGATCAATGTTTGTTTATGATTTACTTGTATTTTTGTTTGTTCATCAGCAAACCGTTTGTAGGCTGAAATATAGAAAAATTCAAAAATCAAATAAATAGCATTATGAATAAAAATCGTAAAACTAAAAAACGTGGTTTTAAACTAAGTTTCTCTTTGTTGGTAATTCCCATTGCACTGGCACTGGCAACAGCTGTTTACTTATTTATTATGGGTAATCCGTCTAATTTCCAGGGTAACGATTCGGCTAATTCGCCCTTGCCTGGTAACATCTACGGAATTATTTACAAAGGTGGTTTTATAGTTCCCATCCTGATGACTTTACTGCTGATGGTTATCACTTTCGTGATTGAGCGGTTTATGGCTATCAGTAAGGCAACAGGTACAGGCGATGTGGTCGATTTTGTGCAGGTTGTTAAAGCTGACCTGCAGAACAACGATCTGGACTCGGCCATGATGGAATGCGATGAACAAAAAGGCTCCGTTGCCAATGTTATCCGCTCGGTGCTCATAAAATACCGTATGCTCGAAAAAGACAATACCCTGGCCAAGGATCAGAAACTGGCTGCTCTGCAGGCTGAAGTTGAGGAGTCGACCTCGCTCGAATTGCCGGCGCTCGAAGAAAACCTGGTAGTGCTGGCAACCATAACTTCGCTGGCAACGCTTATGGGACTGCTTGGTACCGTAATGGGGATGATCCGCGCTTTTGCCGCCTTGGCCAACGCCGGTGCCCCCGATTCGGTAGCACTTGCATCGGGTATTTCCGAAGCGCTTGTTAACACGGCTTTCGGTATCGGCACCGCTGCCCTCGCCCTTATTTTTTACAATTACTTCACCACCCGCATCGACAAACTGACCTACAATATTGATGAAGCCGGATTCAGCCTGGTACAGTCGTATGCAGCAAACCACGCTTAGTCTTTTAATCCATACAAAAGGTAAACATCATGCCTAAAGCAAAAGTTAAAAGAAAAAGTACCTGGGTTGATATGACCGCCATGTGCGATGTGGCATTCCTGTTGCTTACTTTCTTTATGCTGACCTCTAATTTTACAAAGAAAGAGCCGGTGCTGGTAGCAACTCCCACGTCGGTATCCGAAATCAAAATTCCGGAAACCAATATTATGACCGTGCTGGTCGATAAAACAGGGAAGGTTTATTTTGGGATCGACGGGCAGGATAAAAGGCGGCAGCTGATTGAAAAAATGGCCAGTATGTATAAAGTAAACTTTTCGCCCGAAGAGATGAAAAAATATACACTTCTGGAACTTACCGGCAACCCGATGCAAGCAATGAAAGCCTTCCTGAACCTGCCTGCCGAGTCGCGCGATCTTCCGCAGAATAACCTCGGGATACCCGCTGATTCAACCAATAATGAGTTTAAGGACTGGGTGAAATCGGCCCGCGAAGTAAACCCTGACCTGCGCATAGCAATAAAAGCCGACGAGAAAACGCCTTACCCGGTTATTAAAAAGGTGATGAGAAGCCTGCAACAGCTTGATGAAAGCCGCTACAACCTCATTACAAAACTCGAAGGTGCCCCGGGCAGAGAATAATCCAACAAACATGCAGAAAAATGGCAGAAATTAGTCAAGATACAGGTTCGCATAAAAAAGGAAAAAAGAAAAGATCAAAAAAATTACCCACCCGCATCGACCTTACACCTATGGTTGACCTGGGTTTCCTGCTGATCACTTTTTTTATGCTGGCTACCTCCCTCATAAAACCTCAAACGATGGAAATTACCATGCCATCGGATAAGAAGGTACAGGACGAGGATAAAACAGTTGCAAAAGCTTCGCAGGCTGTGTCGATTATATTGGGTAAAGACGACATCGTTTATTATTATTTCGGCAAAACCGAAGGTGCAAAAGTGCTGAAAACCAATTATGCGCCCGATGGGTTGCGCAAAATATTGCTGGAAAAAAACTTTGAAGTTGCACAGCAGGTTGAAGCGCTGAAAGCCGAAAAGAACCGCACCCGGATGAAAGAGGAAGATTACCAGAAAAAGCTTTCGGCGCTTAGGGCCAATAAAAATGCACCAGTGGTGCGCATCATGGCTACGGATGAGTCGAACTACAAAAACCTGGTGGATGCGCTCGACGAAATGAATATTTGCAGCATCAGCCGCTACGCTATTGTTGACCTCGAAGAGCCTGACAAACAACTGATAGCCAATCTTGCACCCTGATAAAAACTGCTTTTCACATCTCTTAAAAACTCATCAATGCAAAAGGTCAATATATTTTCAACCGATTGGTGCGAAATTGTTTTCGAGTCGAGGCCCAAGGATTATGGTGCTTATGCCATGCGTACCCTTTCGCCAAGGCGTCATCGGTTTGCATTATTGTTCATGGCGGCATTTTTTATTGCGGTATTTACCTTGCCGGGAATCATCAAGCGTATTATCCCCGCGTCCAGGCAGAAAAACGTGGAGGTAACTTCTTTATCGAATATTAAACTCGAGAAAAACAAGCATAAAGACATTGAACAGCCAAAACTCGAAGAGGAACCGCCACAGAAAATTAAAAGCACCATTAAGTTTACCCCGCCTGTAATAAAGGACGATTCAGAGGTTAAAGACGATGAAGTGATGAAAACGCAGGAGGAAGTAAATGATTCGAAACTTGCTGTTTCGGCGGCTGATGTGCAGGGTAATAGTTCTGATGCCGATGCCGTTGACTTGTCGGATTTGCAGGAGCAAAAAAAAGTAGTTGAAGAAGAAGTGGTTAAGCCTTACGTGGTGGTTGAACAAATGCCCGAGTTCCCGGGAGGCGACCAGAATATGCGNNCGTGGTATTGGCGGAGGATGCGATGAGGAAGCCGTGCGGGTGGTAAAATCGATGCCACCATGGATTCCGGGCAGGCAGACCGGGAAACCGGTTCCGGTGCAATTTAACCTGCCCATAGTATTCTCGCTCAACCAGTAATAATTTGTCCTTTCACAAAACGATCAGCCAAATTAAGCATGAAGCTCATTTTTAATTACAGCATGTCAGTAATTTACCTGCTTGCCGGGCTTTACCTGCTGGTGATCGGGTGGTTTATGCTCACCGATTTTCAAAATAAAGGCATCGGTATTTTGATGATTGTATATGGAATCTTCAGGGCTTACCGCCTGTATAGTTCCCGTTTGCAGGCAAAGTCAGAAGCGGAGCCGGACGAAAGCAAAAGTGTAAACAGCATAGATACTTCAGCATGAAACTATTGCCCGTATTGCTGCTGGCCGGACTGATATCCATTGGCAGCGGATGTCACCGCAAGGATGAAAAGGATAAACATACCGATACTCCTACTACCGGGAAGATCAGTATTGCAGTTGATCAGACCTATACCCCGGTGAACGGGGCTGTGCTGCCGGTTTTTCATTCCATGTACAAATTTGCACAAATACAACCCAGGTATCTGCCCGAAGTTGACGCAATAAATTTGCTGCTGAAGGACAGCGTTCGTCTTGCCATCACCTCACGGCCTTTATCGGCAAAGGAAATGGAGTATTTCAGCGCTAAAAAGTTTTTCCCTAAGGTTGTACCTGTTGCTATCGACGGAATTGCGGTGGTTGTTCATCCTGATAATCCTGATACGTTGTATTCGGTTGAAACCATCCGTAAAATGATGATGGGCGAAATATCAACCTGGCAGCAGGTAAACCCAAAGTCGAAGCTTGGAAAGATAAAAGTGCTTTTCGATGATCCGAATTCGAGCATTGTCAGGTTTATTGTCGACTCCATTACTAAATCAGGAAACCTCGGGAGCCAGCTTTCGTCGCTTAAAAGCAACCTTGATGTGGTCGACTATGTTTCGAAAAACCCTGATGCGGTGGGCCTGATTGGCGTGAGTTGGGTAAGTAACCGCCTCGACCCGGGGAGTCGCTCGTTTCTGGAAAAAATTAAAGTTGCCGGAATCTCGGTTTCACATCCCGCCACAGCCGGGAATTCATATCAACCTTTTCAGGCATATATTGCTACCGGTAAATATCCCTTTACCCGTTTTGTGTATGTGATTTTAACCGAACCCCGGCCCGGGCTTGGAACCGGACTAACTTCCTTCCTGGCCAGCGATAAAGGACAGCGGATTATTTTAAAAACCGGAATTTTGCCCTATACCATGCCCGAAAGAAATGTTCACATTATTAACGAATAGCGATATAGACGATAGGGGATATTGAACTGACACCCGGTGAGATGAGGGTTGCAAATGAGCTTCAGTTAATGTTGTTAAAAATGTGCGCAGAAGCTGATTTGTACAATAGCTTTCGGAAATAGACGTTTTAATGAAGATAGTTGATAAAAATGAAAATATTTAAGATCCTGACGCTTTTCATGGGTTTACTGGCTGGTATAACTGCAACGGCACAGCAGGTGAATACTGCACTCCGCCTGCTCGAAATGGAACAGTATAACCATGCTAAGCAATTGTTTATACATAACCTGAACGCAGCACAAGGTGTCATGGATTGGTATTACCTGGGGAAAATTTATGCCATTCAGCAGAATGCTGACTCGGCCAGGTATTGTTTTGCGAAAGTTTCCGAACTTGATTCCAAAAATCCGCTTGCAATGGTCGGGCAGGCGATGGTCGAAAATATGGGTGGCAACCAGGCGCAGGCGCAACTCACGCTCGAAAAATCGCAACGTGCGGCCATCTCGTACCGGGATGTAAATGCAATGACTGAGATTGCCACAGCGCGTTACTTTGCCGGCGA
This sequence comes from Bacteroidales bacterium UBA4417, assembly GCA_002389705.1. Lineage (GTDB taxonomy): Bacteria > Bacteroidota > Bacteroidia > Bacteroidales > UBA4417 > UBA4417. The sequence continues at coordinate 1,754 of DGQJ01000090.1, read as the reverse complement.
CACCCTCAAGTGGCAAATTACCCTCGAACTGGCTTCCGAAATAGACAAAAAGAATCCACGGCCTTATATTGTTGGTGGCAACCTGTATACAATGATGGGCGAAAAGTCGGGTAAATCGCATTTTTTTGGTCTGGCTTCGGGCCGCTATCACCAGGCACTTTACCTGCAGCCCGATAATGCCGAAGCACTTACCCAGCTTGCAGCCATTGATATCAGGATACTGAATTACGATGATGCCGAAGCTATGTTGCGTAAGGTTTTCAAGACTGATTCGCTGTACCTGCCTGCGCTGAAAAACACGGGCGAACTTATGTATACTCTCGGCAGGTATCGCGCAGCCAGCGAGTTTTACGGCAAATACATGCAGCTGGCTGAATATACGGACAAAGACCTGGTGCGGTATGTGAATATCCTATTCTTAAATAAGCAATATGCATTGGCCAGCGGGTACATCAATAAAGTGCTGATAGCAAATCCATCGAACCCGGTAATGTTGCGGTTAAAAGGGTATACAGCCTATGAACTGAACCAGAATAAGGAAGGTCTGGATGCGATGCAGAAGTTTTTTGCTTTACGTGCCGGGACCGATGCCGGTAAGCTGCTGGCTTCCGATTATGAATATTACGGTAAGCTGCTTGCGCGCTCGGGGAATGATTCGCTCGCCGTTGTTAACCTGGTGAAATCATTTGAGATGGATGCAGAAAAAACATCTTTACTCGAAGATATAGCCAAACTTTTAGAGAAACTAAAAAGGTATCCTGAGGCTATCAGTTATTATGAAAAGCTGGTAGAGGCTAAAAATGATAACGTTCCTTCAATTATCTATTTCAGTATGGGTAAAGATATTCTGCTGATAGCCGACCGTGCTAAAGGAACTTCCGACTCCCTGCTTCGTCCTGCGTACCTTCAAAAAGCGGTAGCAGCTTTCGGTAAGGTGGTTGATATGTCGCCTTCGTCGTACCTGGGCTACCAGTGGCGTGCACGCGCTTTGGCAGCACTCGATCCGGAAACTACGCAAGGAAGCGCCAGGTCCGATTATGAGAAAGCGCTTGAGATGCTGGAACTAAAAAATGAACCTAAAAAATACGGTAGTGATTTAATTGAAGCGTACCGTTACCTGGGCTATTTCCATTACCTGCAATACGATGCAGTTAAAAAGAATGGAGATGCTGAAGCCAGGGAAAAGGCAAAAAACGAATCGCTCAGTTACTGGCAAAAAGTGCTTTTGCTCGATCCAAACAACGACATAGCAAAACAGGCTATTGCAGCACTCAAATAAGGGATTTCATGAATTTATGGGGAAAGATCAGCGCGGGAAATTTTAATCCCCCAGATATTCCATCTTTTTGTAAGCACCCACTGGCCTTTATCTTTGGTCAGCACAATGCCCTGACCCCAGCCGCCATTGAAAACTTAGATGTGATGATGGCAAAACGTAAAATTGCACTCAATAATCTTTCAGAAAGTGTTGATCGGATATTTGTGCAAGGTTCAATATTCATTCTTCGATTGAACTTTAGTGCTTAAAATTCCCGCCTTCGGCAATACCCGAACCACTTGCAACAGCAAATCACTGTGAAGAATTTCGTAACTTAAAATAACAGTGCTGGAATTTATCTTGCCTTCACAAACTTATAGGTGATGGTTCCCCTTTGTTCATCAGGGGCATCGGCTTTGGGCGTAAATGTAGTCCGTCGGGCAGCTGCTTCGGCCTGTTGCCTCAGGCTGATTTCAGTGATGGTGGTACCTTTGGC
>DGQJ01000222.1:6892-7403 GCA_002389705.1 Bacteroidales bacterium UBA4417 | reverse complement strand
AGCGGGGCCCAAGGGGCTGAACTGCCTTCGGTATGGGGAACAAAAGGCCCTTCTTTGATTTCGAAAACCACAGAACCTGTTTCGAGGGAAGTGAGCATGTGAAAACAGTTTTCTTCAAACTCAATTCCTAAAATCCCGGTTTCGCGGCTGAGTATGGCGTGATCGCGAATGGTTCCATCGGTATTAAAAACAACGGCCAGCACTGTTCCGCTCAGCAATACAAACGATTCCTCCTTGGTGGTATGCTTGTGGGGCCTGATATAGGTCCAGGGTTCAAGTGCATTGAGCAATCGCTGTACCGGGTCGCTGAGTTCGGGGTGAAAATTGTAATTCATCCTGCGCCTGGGTGATTGCCGCGCTTCAGCTACAACCTTGTCGATCAGTTCGGTGGTAATTCGTACCATGTTTATTTGTTTTTGAGTTGTTTCGCGCGTTCCATTAACTCTTTGTCTTCTTCGGTTACAGCATCCATTTCAATGCCGTGTGGTATGGCTTTGGTGTTTTCATCCAC
>DGQJ01000222.1:5649-6836 GCA_002389705.1 Bacteroidales bacterium UBA4417 | reverse complement strand
CAACAGGTACGAAGCGGCTACAAAACCACTTTCGACAAACCATTCGGCTCCGCGACCTGCAAATAAAGTTCCGTGGTGGTTCAGGTCCTCGCTTTTAACAAGGCGATGGGTAGTAAATTGTTTAATGGGGTATTTCATTATGGGTAAGTTAAATGTTTAAAATAGAAGTTGTTGCTGGATGTAGAACCAGGATGTTGAACAGAATGCTAAACCATCAGTTTTCTGAACCGGATCCTTTTCGGGCCTTCATCGCCAAGCCGTTTGCGTTTGTTCTCTTCATAATCCGAATACCCGCCTTCGAAATAATACACCTGCGAATCCCCTTCAAAAGCCAGTATGTGCGTGGCAACGCGGTCGAGGAACCATCGGTCGTGCGAAATAACAACAGCGCAGCCGGCAAAATTTTCGAGACCTTCTTCGAGGGCACGCAGGGTGTTTACGTCAATGTCGTTGGTAGGCTCATCGAGCAGCAACACATTAGCTTCCGAGCGTAGGGTGAGGGCAAGGTGTAACCGGTTTCGTTCGCCACCCGAAAGCACGCCGGCTTTTTTACCCTGGTCGGATCCGCCGAAATTAAACCGCGAAACATAGGCTCGCGAATTAATCAGTTTGCCTCCCAGTTGAATGGTTTCATTGCCTTCCGAAATCACTTCCCACACTGTTTTTTCGGGATTTATTTCGGTATGAGCCTGGTCGATATAGCCAACTTTTACGGTTTCGCCTACTATAAATTCGCCGCTGTCGGGTTTGTCGAGTCCCATGATGAGGCGGAATAGCGTTGTTTTACCGGCGCCGTTCGGCCCGATAATGCCAACAATTCCCCCGGGAGGCAATTTGAAATTGAGGTTTTCAAAAAGTACCTTGTCTCCGTAAGCCTTGGTTACATCTTTAACTTCAATAACCTGGTTTCCCAGGCGTGGTCCATTCGGGATATAAATTTCGAGGCGTTCTTCTTTTTGTTTCACATCCTCGTTGAGCATTTTTTCATACGAATTCAAACGGGCTTTCCCTTTCGATTGCCGCGCTTTAGGCGCCATGCGTACCCATTCCAGCTCATTTTCAAGCGTTTTGCGGCGACGGCTTTCGGTTTTCTCCTCCATCTCCATCCGTTTGGTTTTCTGTTCGAGCCATTCGGTATAATTTCCTTTCCAGGGGATACCTTCGCCACGGTCCAGTTCCAGTATCCA
>DGQJ01000222.1:0-5596 GCA_002389705.1 Bacteroidales bacterium UBA4417 | reverse complement strand
TCGAGCAACAAAATATCGGGTTGCTGCAGCAACAGCCTGCATAAGGCAACGCGGCGGCGCTCGCCTCCCGAAAGTACTTTTACCGGGGTGTCGCCTTCGGGGCAACGTAAGGCATCCATGGCTCTTTCGAGCTTGGTGTCGAGTTCCCAGGCGTCGTGTTGCTCAATAAGGTCGGTGAGTTGTCCCTGGCGTTCAATCAGCTTGTTCATTTCGTCGTCGCTCATGGGCTCCATGAAGCGGTTGTTCACCTCTTCATATTCTTTCAGAAGGTTTACCACTTCCTGAACGCCTTCCTCCACAACCTGCTTTACGGTTTTTGTATCGTCGAGGTGAGGCTCTTGTTCAAGCATGCCTACGCTGTAGCCGGGCGAAAAAACTACCTCGCCGAGATAGGACTTATCAAGGCCGGCAATGATGCGAAGCAAGGTTGATTTCCCTGATCCGTTCAAGCCGATGATGCCTATTTTGGCCCCATAATAAAAGGAAAGGTAAATGTCCTTTAACACTTGCTTGCTGGGAGGATGAATCTTGCCTACACCCACCATCGAGAATATGATTTTTTTGTCGTCAGCCATAGTTGCTATTTGTTTTTTTTGTCGTTTTTCTTTGTTACTTTTTTGTGTTGTTATTGAAAAGGTCTTCTAGTAAAGCTGAAGAATTTTCCCAACTAAAATTTTTTGTTACAAACCCGAAGCCGTTTATTGCCATTTCACGGGCCCTTGATGGATCCTCTAAAAGATTGATAATATGATCGGCGTATTCCTGGGCTGTAGTTCCTACCAGAATATCCTGATTTACAGTTGCACCCAGTGCCTGGTTGGCGAGCGGTGAAGTAATACAGGGCAACTCCATCGACATGGCTTCCAGCAATTTATTCTGAAGACCGGTGCCGATGCGCATAGGTGCGATAAAAATGCGCGATGCAGCGTAGCTTTCGCGTATATCAGGCATCCAGCCCGAAATGTTGATATTGCCCGATTGAAGGCTTTTTACCGAAGCATGGGGATTTGCTCCCGCGATCAGTAAGGTAGCAGCGGGGATTTTTTTCAGCACCAGGGGGAAAATTTCTTTCGCGATGAAATGGGCAGCATCAATATTTGGCGGGTAGCCCATGTTGCCTGTAAAAACGATATCGAACTTTTTTGGTTTTATCACCGGNNCGGTCGGGGCCCGATATGATACATTTATGATCGAACTTGTCGAAAATGAATTGCTCATACTTGAGTAACCGCCTGTATTCGAGCAATAAAAAAGGTTTTTTCCAGAACGGGGCAGTTTCGGACTGCCGTTTTGCCCCCATCGAGAAAATATCCTGGTAATCGAGGGTTTTGGGGATGGGCAGATTCTTTAAATATTCCGATACCCTGATCAATTGGCAGAAAATATGATCCGGTTTATGTTGTTGTATGAGTTTTGAAATTTCGGACTGAGCACTGCTGCGATAAAAATAGCCAACCTGCAATGGATTTCCGTTTACAAATGCCTTCAGCAAATTCCATAACATTCCAGTAGGTTTTATCGGGATGATGTGCACCTTGCTGCATATGCTGCTCAGTATTGTTAACGCTTCGGGATGTACCGGGCTGTCGCTGAGCGCGCAAAGTACAATTTCGTGATGCTGTGCCAGGCACCGGATATGATGATATGCCCTTAGCTTATCGCCTTTTTCGATGGGATATGGTACACGCGAAAGCAGAACAAATATTTTCATAACCGCACCGGGCCTCTTTATTTGGAAGTGAATATTGCTGCCAGCAAAATATAATGTGAGTTTAGACCGAAACGTCGGTATTTACTTTTTTTTCAACAGTTCAGTATAAAAAGCCGTTAATTTCTGCATGAGTTTGGTGTTATCGTGCTCCTTGGCAATGAGGGCGCGGGCATTTTTACCCAGGTTATCGCGTAAAACCTTATCAGTGCATAACCTTACAATGGCATCCGAAAAGGATTTCGCGTCTTTGGCAATCAGCAGGTGCTGCCCGTTTTCGTAGTTAATACCTTCGGCGCCAATAACAGTTGTTACTATCGCTTTTCCTGCAGCCATGCCTTCAACAATTTTTATCCTGATTCCGCTTCCCGAAAATAATGGAACCACCATAATTGAGAACTGTTGCATGTATTCCCAAACGTCGGGGACCTCACCATCAACTTTAATACGCGGAACCGACAGGTTCTTCAGCCACTCGGGCATATAGCGGCCTGCCAGGTGAAGTTCAATATCCGGAAGCCGTTGTGATACTACCGGCCATACCTCGTTAATCAGCCACCTGATACTTTCCTCATTAGGAAACCAGTTCATGCTGCCGATATGAAACAACGATGGCTCCTCCGGTTGCACCGGCGTTTCGGGTAAGGTATCGAGGTTAATGCCAAAGGGGATAGAAATAATATTGGTACTGTGCGAAAGCCTGTCGAAATTCCGGGCATCAACAGGTGTAATAGCAACAATGCCATCAATTTTATCGAGGGTGCTTATTTCGAAACGGCGCAGCGATTTATACAGGTGATTCATATAAATTCGCTTGAACGGATTTGCGCAGTTTTCGGCCACCCGCTGCCAGATTTTGTGTTCAATATTATGCGCGCGTAGCACAACCGCGGCTTTTGAATGCTTGCGGATCACATCGAGGTAGGTGGCCATTTGCAGGGTTTCCAGCTGGATAATATCGAAGGTATTATTCCGAAGGATTTCTGTTATCTTTTGAGCCATCGGTTTGGTGTGAAACCGGGTTATATGGTACGATTGTGCAGTGATAAAGTGATACAATGCCCCAATATAGGTAAGGGTAAGGTCAATGTCGACAAATTCAATTTGTGTGTTTTGCACCAGATCAGCTGGCATGGACTCGGGGTCGACGTGGTATTTATTGGTATTGGCCGCCAATACCTTAACGCTGTGACCGGCCTGCAGCAAACCGCTGATCATGGCATACATGGCAATAGGGCCACCTTCGTGTTTGGGCCATGGCGATTTATTGCAAAGTATCAGAATTTTCATTTCGGGATTATTTCTTTTTCTTGAATTTATTAACCACAGACTTGAAGAATAACCTGTAGCTCTCGGCATCCATAATATTTGAATCAGTGGCAGCCAGGTAGGCCAGGAAAATACCTACGGGCAGAAAAATCATAGTCGACATCCACATGCCTTTCCATGGGTCAGTTACTGCCGATCGGACTGATTTTTCGCCTGTGAAAGATATCACGTGATAAGCTACAAACAGCAATACGGATATAACAAGCGGCATTCCCAGACCGCCTTTGCGGATGATGGCCCCCAGCGGAGCCCCGATCAGGAATAAGGCAAAACAGGCAAACGACAAGGTGAATTTGCGGTGCCATTCAATGTCGTATCGGGCTTTCAACTCTACTTTTTCCTTCAGCACCTGCCGGTTGTACTCAAATGAGCCTTTGGCATTACGCGCCATGCCCAGGGCATACGAAGCAATTTTTTTCTGCTCGGAAGCACGAAGTTCCTCGAATGACTTTATATCTTTTGCAGGCGGCAGTTTTTTCAATACACTGTCGGTAAGTTTTATTTTTGAGAAATAGCTGTAATAACTAAGCATCGACCCTTTAAGTTCTGTAACCCGCTGGTTTACCTCTTTCCCGATGGAGTCTGACGAATATGCCAGCTGCTTCACGTTCAGCATATAGTAGGCATTCTTAAAGAAATCATCGTCGGACCGGGTCATTTTAAACTGCGAAAGATCGAATTTAATAACCTCACTGGTAAATGAAGTTCGCTGGAACGGGTTTCGCTGGTTCTGCCCGCGTGTTCCGGTTTCTTCGTAATTGGTTCCGTTGTATAAAGTCAGCAGCAGGTAATTGCCATCGGCAGTTTGCTGCATCCGGCCCGAATCGGCCAAAACCAACTTGTTGTTACCCTGCACCTGGGTATGATCATAAATCATCACCTTGCGGATTGTGGTTCCATCAGGTTCTTTTTTCGCAATGCGGATTACATAACCCTGCAGGCCGGAGTAAAAAATGCCTTCGCGTATGTTGAGTGATAATTTTTTCTGGCGCACATCGTACAGTGTCGACCGGAATTTCAGGTTTGCATATGGGAAGATAATATTGGAGTAGTAGTATGCTCCAACACTTATCAAAAGCGAGAAAAGACCCAGCGGCATCATTATTTTCCTGAGCGATATCCCGGCTGCTTTCATGGCTACCAGTTCGTAACGTTCACCCAGGTTGCCGAATGTCATCAGCGATGCAAGCAGGATAGAGATTGGCAATGCCATCGGAACAAAGGTGAAAGAGGCATAAAACATGAGCTGGAAAATAATATTCCATTCCAGCCCCTTGCCAACCAGTTCGTCAACATAACGCCACAGGAACTGCATAAGCAACACAAATACTACAATAAAAAATGTTGCCAACGCAGGTCCTACATAGGAACGCAGAATAAGCAAATAGAGTCTTTTCACAGATGGTTTTTTTGCAGCCTGCAAAGGTAATATTAAAAGTGAATGCTTTATATGAATTCAATGATTTGTTGGCACGAATAATTTGGCATTCGTCAGGTATAAAATCTTGCTCCGTCAGTTTTCGGTTCAGTGGGAAACACAGCTTCAACTTTTCTTTACCTTTGCACGCATAATGCTACATTTCAATTCGTATGGAATACCGTCTGATACCTGTAACTGACAAACGCACGCGCAAACAATTTCACGATGTAATGCGTGCTATCTATAAAAACGATATAAATTTTGTTTGTCCTCCCGATAAGGTGATAGAAGGGATTTTTACTCCTGGTGAAAACGTGTTTTTTAATCATGGCGAAGCTACACGCTGGATTCTGCTCGATCAGAATAATAAACTGGCCGGACGCGTGGCTGCCTTTATCAACCGTAAAAAAGCATATACTTTCCAGGTTCCTACCGGGGGGATGGGATTTTTTGAGTGTGTGAACGATTACAAAGCTGCCGAAATCCTGTTCGAAAACTGCCGTGCCTGGCTGGCTGAAAGGGGCATGGAAGCCATGGACGGGCCAATTAACTTTGGAGAAAACGATAATTTCTGGGGGCTGCTGGTTGAGGGTTTTATGCCTCAGTCCTTTGGTATGAATTATAACCCGCCTTATTATAAAACCTTCTTTGAACAGTATGGCTTTACACTCTATTTCGAGCAGGTAACCAATATGCTCGATTTAACCAAGCCATTTCCCGAAAGGTTCTGGAAAATTGCCGACTGGGTGCGTCAGAAACCTGAATATAACTTCAGGCATTTTTCGTATAAGCATACTGAAAAATTCATTGCCGATTTCATGGAGATATACAATGATGCCTGGCAGTTTCACGAAAACTTTACCCCAACGGATCCGCAGGCCATCCGCCTGATGCTTGCCGAATTGAAATCGCTGCTGGTGCCTGAGTTTGTATGGTTCGCCTATCATGGCGACGAACCTATCGCCTTCGAGCTGATGCTGCCCGATATCAACCAGTTGTTCAGGTATTTTAACGGAAAAATTAACTGGTGGGGTAAGCTAAAAGTAGGATTGATAGGTAAAAAGCGCATTTTTACCCGCACCCGTATTGTGATCATGGGCGTTAAACCCCGCTATCAGAAATCGGGTATCGAATCGGCA
>DGQJ01000387.1 GCA_002389705.1 Bacteroidales bacterium UBA4417 | reverse complement strand
ATTCTACAACGAGTCGGTGAATAAAGGCATCCTGTACCAATTCGCCTTCGATTATACCGATAGCAACCGGGCAGGTTTCGGAAAGTATAAGGACGTAAACCAGTTCGATAAACAATTTGCAGTTACGCCGGCCATGTATGCCGAATTTGTGGCTTACGCCGATAAAAACGGTATTAAATATCCTGCAGCCGAAACTGCTTCATCACGCGGGCATATCAGTGATCTGATGAAAAGCTATATCGCCCGTAACCTTTACGATTCAAAAGGATTTTACCCGATTTTCCTGCGAACCGATAAAACATTTGTAAAAGCAATGGAAACACTCGCGAAACAATAAAAAGGAACCTGGTCTTCAGAAAGGCAAAGGCTGTACTTGAATTGCTGAAGTCAACATAAAAACTTGTTTCACAATGATTTGAAAACTGCAGTTGTTTTTCCCTGAACCCTGAATTTCCCTGTTATTTTTTCTCTTGTTTTGAAATTAATATTTCCTTAAATTTGTTACTTGTTTCACCAATAAATATTTGTGCCATGGGAAAGTCGAAGGATAAAGAAAGCAAAGAGGTTAAAAAACCTGCTACCAAATCATTAAAAGAAAAAAGACTCGAAAAGAAAGAGAAGAAAGCCGGTAAGGTTTAATTCTCCTATATTGTCAAACCTTCAACACTACTTGCAACCGGGGCTAATCTCTCCCCGGTTTTTTTATGCTTCTCTGAATACTTCCACAAAACACTATCTTTGCCTGTTATGAAGCTACGCCACTACACCGTTCCCGTTTTTATTCCCGAAGAAGCTTGCCCCAACCAATGTGTATTCTGCAACCAGCATCGCATTGCCGGGGCCGAATGTGCACCTTCGGTTGAAGAGGTTACCCGGAAAATAAATGCACACCTGCTTACTATTCCGGCAGAAGGTGAAGTGGAAATCGGATTTTTCGGAGGGAACTTTACCGGCATTCTGCTTGCAGAGCAACAGTCCTACCTGGAAAGCGTGCAGAGATTTATTGAATCAGGCCGGGTACAAGGCATACGTTTATCCACCCGCCCCGATTACATTACCCCCGAAATACTGAGCTTCCTGAAACAATACCATGTCACCTCCATTGAACTGGGTGCCCAGTCGCTTGACGATGAGGTGCTTACTCTTGCCGGCCGCGGGCACACCGCCAACCAGGTGAGGCTTGCCGCGCAACTGATCACGGATCACGGATTTAACCTGGGATTACAAATGATGATTGGTTTGCCGGGTGATACACCCGAAAAATCAATGCTTACGGCAAAAGAAATTATTCGTCTCGGGGCCACATGTACCCGTATTTATCCTACCCTCGTTATTAAAAACACGGAACTCGAACAGTTGTACCTTCAGGGGAAATATACCCCGCTTACGCTTGATGAAGCCATACATCGGGTTGCCGAAATAGTTCCGGCTTTTATGGATGCCAGGGTAAAAATACTCCGCATTGGCTTACATCCTTCCGAAGGATTGCTCGATAAAACCAGCCTGGTTGCAGGGCCCTTCGAAGTGGCTTTCGGCGAGATGGTTTTTTCCGAAATCTGGAACCGGGAAATAAGCCGGATGAAATTCCCCAATGGCAAGCGTAACCAGCTCACCCTCACCGTGGCAAACGGAATGAGAAATCCCGCCATCGGCTATAAGGCCATAAACAAAAATATACTGCTCGAAAGCTTCCGGAAGGTCATATTTAACGAAAGTGCTGAGTTGAAAGGTTTTGAATACCATGCTGATACTATGTGACCGGCGTATGCCCGACCAGGCCAGGCTCACATTGTCGGGCTACGGACAGGTGGTTGAATTTGCCACTGAAAATATAACCTACAATGCCATTTCGGGGCATCCCGATATTTTCTTCTGCCCTACCCCTGCGGGATTGATTGTTGCACCCAACCTGCCGGAAACATATTTTCAAATCCTCGACCAAAACTGCATACAGTATTTTAAAGGTTCATTGCCTGTGGGAAGCAAATACCCCGAATCAGCCCGTTATAATTCACTTGTCAATGATGCTTTTATCATTCAAAATCCAGGCACCAGCGATCCTGCAATCCGGAAAATGAATCCTGAAACAGAAATAATTGCTGTAAAACAGGGATATATAAGGTGTAACCTCGTTGAACTGCCAAACAATGCATTTATTACCAGCGACCGGGGGATTGAAAAATCGCTGAAAACGCGTATGGCAGAGGTTCTTTTTGTGGATCCTTCAGCCATAAAGCTAAATGGTTTTGAGCATGGATTTTTCGGGGGCTCGTGCGGTTTGTTCAAAAATAAGCTGTTTGTCTGCGGAAGTCTTGATTATTTTAAGGAGAAAAAACTAATAGAATCCTTTGTGACCCAGGCAGGCATGCAGGTAGTTGAATTGTTTGCGGGCCCGCCGGTGGATGTGGGAACGATAATGTTTCTGGAAGCTGCAAAATCCGGAAGCAATGCATAATCAGGACACTGCCACAACAATATCTCTGTATTTTTCGTTTCTCATTTGTTGAAGAACAAAAAGCCTACAGTAAATCGCTGAACTTAATCTCCAAAATAGTAACCGATTCGCGGAAAAGTAAATTTTACCTTGTTTTACACACGGATTATATTGATTTTTGGCATCCGTGTCTGCAAAACCTTCATTTCCGATAGGTACAAACATTGAATTTTAAAAACAAAAACAAATGAAATATAGCCTGTTCCTGCTCTTTTTCCTGATAACCTCATGCCTTTTTGCCCAGCAAAAAATGGTAGCTATTACCATCGATGACCTGCCCTTTGTGCGGATGAACTTATATAGCAGCAATGAAGTGATCCAGAAAACAGATCAGCTGCTTACAGCCCTCAGCAATCAGAATGCACCGGTTACCGGGTTTGTTAACTTGTCGAAGGTTTATAGTTCGGGCGAATTTGATCTTACTCGTTTTAATTTGTTACGACAATGGCTCGATAAGGGTTTCGACCTTGGAAATCACACTTTCTCACACCCGAATTACAATTACGTTTCATACACCGACTATATCAGCGATATTGAGAAAAATGAGCCTATGCTCAACACACTGCTGGCGGAGTACCATAAATCACTTACCTATTTCAGGCATCCATACCTGCATCGTGGAAACAACAAAGCAAAAGCGGATTCATTAATCGCATACCTGCACCATAAAAATTATATTGAAGCGCCGGTAACCATTGATAATGCCGAATGGATTTTTGCCGCTGCATACGATAGCGTTTTAAAAACCCGAGATACCAAAATCATAAGCATGGTTGGCGATACGTACATTGCCTATATGGAATCGAAGCTAAAATATTATGAACAGCAATCGGCCAGGCTTTTTGGCCGGAATATAAATCAGGTGCTGCTGATTCACGCCAATTCGCTGAATGCTGATTATATAGGCGGCTTGTTACAGATGTTTACGCGCAACGGTTATTCCTTTGTTAGCCTCGAAACCGCACTGAAAGACAAATGCTACCAAACGGAGGATCATTTTTATAAAAACGGTGGTATTTCCTGGCTCGATCGTTGGGCAATAACGCAGGGAAAAGGCAGGGATTTTTTCGCGGGAGAACCTGTTTGCCCCGAATTTATTATGAAACTGGCCCGCGTGGATTCAGAATAAAATACCGGCAGATCATAACCGGGTATCTTTTTTAAAACCGTTAGCCACGTGCCGACCCGAAACCACACATCACAAATCAAAAAACAACTTTTACGCTACCTTTTTTCGTTATTTTGCAGTACCAAATCTATTCCTGAACCTTGATCCCGCACGAAACCATAACGCAGATATTTGATGCCGCCCGCGTGGAGGAGGTTGTTGCCGATTTTGTGGCCCTGAAAAGGCGCGGCAGCAATTTCACCGGTCTTTGCCCTTTTCACAACGAGCGCACGCCTTCGTTTCATGTTTCGCCCAGCAAAGGAATTTACAAGTGTTTCGGTTGTGGAAAGGCAGGTAATTCGGTGAATTTCGTGATGGAACACGAAAAGTTTACCTATCCCGAGGCGCTGCGTTACCTGGCAAAAAAATATAATATCGAGATACAGGAAGAAGTCGAAACCGCCGAACAGATGGCCGATAAATCGGCACGTGAAGGCCTGATGGCTATTGCCGATTTTGCAGCCCGATTTTTTGCCGACCAGCTTTTTAATACCGACGAAGGACTTTCGGTAGGATTGTCGTACTTCCATGGCCGGAGTTTCAGCGATGACACCATCC
>DGQJ01000217.1:4431-5685 GCA_002389705.1 Bacteroidales bacterium UBA4417 | reverse complement strand
ATTTCCTTTATACATTTAATGTGAATTTTACCCAGGTGTCCGGCTCCAATAACTCCTATTTTTAGCATATATCTGATTTTTGTGCAAAAGTAGAAAAGCCACCCGGATAAATGATAACTTTTAACGTAGTTTTAAAATTTGATCACGCGTTAATGGGGAATCCGTTTCGCAAAAGGTTGTATAGGATTGTAATTTTTTCAGACTTTTTCTTGCCGTAAATCTTAGTAGTCTTCATCATTCCTGCCAAGTGATAATTATTTTAAACTTAATGACTGTAAGTGCTTGAAGGTGATTCAATTTTTTTACTTTTGCCAAGCGAAACAGATTGTTGCAAATTAAGTCTTTTGTAATACAGGTTGTTGATTTTGCGACAGTTGAACTACCAATGATCATAACATTTTAATCTAAAACTAAATGAAAAACACTGCTTTTACACACATTCATGAAGCGCTCGGAGCAAAAATGCTTCCTTTCGCCGGTTATAATATGCCGATACAGTTTTCGGGTATTAACGATGAACACGAAACTGTTCGTACCAAACTAGGTGTTTTCGACGTATCGCACATGGGTGAAATTTGGGTGAAAGGTCCGAAAGCACTGGAGTTTATCCAGTATGTAACTACCAATGACGCTTCGGTACTGTACGATGGCAAGGTTCAGTATTCATGTTTCCCCAATGGTAAAGGCGGAATTGTTGATGATTTATTGGTTTACCGTGTTGATGCTGAAACCTACCTGCTGGTTGTAAATGCATCGAATATTGAGAAAGACTGGGCATGGCTTCAGAGCCAGAATAAAGTTGGCGCAGTATTGTACAACGCATCCGACGAAATTGCACAGCTTGCAGTTCAGGGGCCGCTGGCTTTGCAGGCCATGCAAAAACTTACTTCCACTACCGTAACTGATATGGAGTATTATACGTTTAAAAAACTTGATCTGGCAGGTGTAAAAGATGTAATTTTTGCTACAACCGGTTACACCGGATCGGGCGGTTGCGAAATATACATGGCCAACGAAGATGCAGAAAAAATTTATAATGCAGTGATGGAAGCCGGGGCTGAGTTTGGAATAAAACCGATTGGACTGGCAGCCCGCGACACACTCCGTCTCGAAATGGGTTTCTGCCTGTATGGAAACGACATTGATGATACAACTTCGCCCATTGAAGCAGGTTTGGGGTGGATTACCAAGTTTACCGAAGGAAAAGATTTTATCAATAAAGACATTTTCCTGAAACAAAAAGAAGAAGGTACC
>DGQJ01000217.1:0-4362 GCA_002389705.1 Bacteroidales bacterium UBA4417 | reverse complement strand
ATTTTTATCAGCATACGCGATAAAGCATTGAAAGCCCATGTGGTTAAAATGCCTTTTTATAAAGCATAGATTTTGAACCAACACTAAAGGAGCGCAGTGTAAATTTATTTTACGCTGCGCTTTATTTTACTTTTGTTATATGAAACAGATTGAATTGATTTTATCACCGGTTTTATTTGAGCATAGGTCGATTCCCGACGACTGCATCGTTGTTATAATTGATGTGCTGAGGGCAACAACGGCTATTTGTGCGGCCTTCGATAGCGGTGTTGAAGCTGTGATTCCGGTTTCGGGTCTCGAAGAATTACTGGCATTGAAGAGCAAAGGATATCTTACTGCAGCTGAACGCGATGGAGAAAAAGTTGAGTTTGCTGATTTTGGTAATTCTCCGACTGTGTTTTTAAAAACTAATATGGCAGGCAAAGTGCTTGCATATTCAACCACTAATGGCACACAAGCCATAGAAATGGCGAAACCGGTTGGCAACATCCTGCTTGCTTCGTTTGCAAATCTCGGGTCAGCCTGCGAATGGCTTAAAAAACAGGAGAAAGATGTTGTGATACTTTGCTCAGGCTGGAAAAATTCGGTAAGCCTCGAAGATACTCTATGCGCAGGCGCTATGGTTGAAGCACTTGAGGGAAGTTTTGCGTCGGTCTGTGATGCTTCGAAAGTAGCGCTTTCGCAATGGATAGCAGCAAAAAATATTCTCCGCGAAACGGCTGAAAAAGGCAGTCATTACCAGCGGCTCGCCAGGCTTAAACTATGGGACGACCTGCAGCATTGTTTTACACTCAATACCTCAACAGCTGTGCCTGGTTGGGATGGTAAAAAATTCAGGGATTTTTCTGTCTGAATGTTTTCCGCTTCCCGGCAGGAAACTTATCACAGATCAACTATGCTGCCATAAAATTGTCGGGCGAGTGCCCGAAATCACGAACTTTGCAGTTTTTTAGAAAACATTCGGATTTTGGGCAGATTTAATACTCTTTTTTACCAGAACGAAGCTTATGCCGTGTGGCGCATCAGCATGTTCAGGCGCTTTATAACCGGCAGGTTTTTTCTCACTTTTGCCATACAAATGCAAAGTGTAATTGTGGGCTGGCAGGTGTACGATTTAACTCACGATCCGCTTTCGCTGGGGTTGATCGGGCTCTCAGAAGCCATCCCATTTCTGGCTGTAGCCTTGTTTGCCGGCCATTTTGCGGATATTATTAACCGTAAGCTTATTATTTCCATTACGGCAACAGTGTATGTGGTTTGTGCTGCTTTCCTGCTTTATATGAGTTTTGTAATGCCCTCCCTGTACCATACAGCCGGGGTTTTACCATTATACATAGCCATTGCAATTACCGGTCTTGCCAGGGCATTTTTTTACCCGGCTCAATCGGCATATATGGCCCAGATCGTACCCCGCAATTTATACGCCAACTCTTCGACCTGGAACAGTACCGTATGGCATATAGCTGCAGTTTCGGGTCCGGCTGCGGGTGGTTTGGTGTATGGATTTGCCGGAATACATGCTGCTTTTATTTGTGTAGTCTTTTTTTCGGCTTTAAGCCTGATGTTTTTTTATACGGTAAAATCGGTTCCGTTACCTGAGCGTACGGCAAAAGAAAGTATTTTTACGAGTTTAACCACAGGGATAAAATTTGTATTCGGCAACCAGGTTTTACTGGGCGCACTAGCCCTCGATATGTTCGGTGTGCTTTTTGGCGGGGCAGTTGCTTTACTGCCGGTATTTGCCTCCGAAGTATTGCATACTGGTCCGCAGGGGTTGGGTTTCCTGCGGGCAGCACCCGCGCTTGGAGCTGTGCTTATGGCTATGATTCTTGCATATTACCCGCCTGTGCATCGTTCGGGTAGAAAGCTTTTATGGGCAGTTGGTGGCTTTGGGGCCTGCATTGTTTTTTTCGCCATATCGCGCAATTTTTACCTCTCGCTGGCGCTGCTGGCACTCAGCGGGATGTTCGACAATGTAAGTGTAATTATACGCGGAACCATCCTTCAGATGTATACCCCCGACGATATGCGCGGGCGGGTGGCTTCGGTGAATAGTTTGTTTATAGGTTCTTCCAATGAACTCGGATCGTTTGAATCGGGGCTGGCAGCCCGTATTATGGGGTTGATTCCTTCAGTAATTTTTGGAGGTGGAATGACCGTGATGATTGTGCTCGCCACAGCCGGACTTGCACCAAAACTGAGGAACATGGAGATCAAAGGATTGAAATAACTGGATGGCGTTTACAGTGATTGGGGCAGTAAGCCAACAAAATTCCTGCTGATTTCCCTATTCGATTAGAAAATTCCCTGAAGCAATCAGTTTTGCTTCTGAATGAATGGAATAATAATACAATCCCGATTTTAATTCTTTTCTTTTGAAAACCAGGATATTGGTATCCGAATGAATCCTGGATACTTCTTTACCTCGGGTGTCAAAGACTAATAGTTCGAAATTTTTATTGTTAGCGCCATTTACTTTGAACCTGGCTGACTCATGAACCGGGTTTGGGCTGATGAATGCTGACCCGGCTTCAGTTTTTTTTTCAGCGGTACCTACAGTTTCAACACAAGGATAATCGGCATTGTTATACACTTTCACAATGTTGTCCTCAGTAAAGCAGTTGAGCGTGGGTGCCGTATCAGTAACAGCCGTGCATGAATAAATGCCGGCCGAAGTGAGCCCGTTATCGCTGCCAATTTCTGCAATCCAGTTTTCAGTAAAAAATCCGCTGGCTCCAGTTCCCGAAAATTGAAATTGTTTCCGTTTTTCACCATTCATCAGCCAGATATCTTCAATAGCATTCAATTTCATCGTGTACTGGCAGTTGTTATAATATCCTGTGAAATCATCATTTACGGCAAGTGTAAAGTCGTAGAGCAGGTGTTCGTCCGTTGATCCGGCTTTAATTATGGTAACTTTACCCGATACGGTTTCGCTTAATGCGGCTTCGTAACTCCAGCCGGGGGCATCAGGCGAAGTTGCTCCCATTAATTTTTTAAAAGTCTTGCCATTAATCAGTGTATCTCCTGATATCTTCTGAAAATGAAAAGTAAAGACGTTAGTCGAAACTTCGACCAGGTTCGACCAGCGGTTGTTTTCTTTAACCAGTGTTTGCGAAAGGGCAGGGGCTATAGCACAGCAAAAAACTGCAGCAAGTATCAGAATCCGTGATTTCATAAAAAAAAGTATAAAAATTATAAAGGGTAATTCTTAATTGGAGCGTTTCCCGATATGGAAGCTCAGGTAACCTGTAATAAATACATAGTTGTCTTCGCTAAAAGCCATAATGGGTACAGGTTTTGGGAATACGTCGACCGCCGCCCCGATTTCGATCGCTTTTATACGGTCGTTTTGCGAGCTGAATTCAAAATTGAAACCTCCTTTGGCATATAAGCCCGGGTAAAACTTAATTTTGCTGAAACCACTCAAAATGGGGCCACGACCATATATATCGCTGAGGTCGTTAGGATTAGCGCCTATGTAAGGAAAATGTTTTTCAGGATTGTATCGTTCGAGATTGGTTCTTTCAACGATCAGCTGATTGTTCTGAACCGAATAGTAATTGATGTAAAGGTAAGTAGGTTTAGCCAGCCCGATATCAAGTCCGCCGTAATAAAAAGCCCTAACTTCAACACCACCCCAATAAGGTTTACGGTTGAGCAGGTGCTGTTTCCCGATACCGGCGCGGATAATAAAAAGACTGTTTAGTTTGCCATACACATAGCTGCGCGGATTTGGGAAATTTTCGTTGTAACGCCTTACCTGGTTCGGGGCTTTCATTTCGAGAAAATCGAATTCGAACATGCGGTTTTGGTAGTAGGTTTTATTGGTACCGAAACGATACCCGAAACCATATCCCAGGGTATGCAACATAATGTTTCCCGATTGCTCTTTCCGCATCAGGAAACCCATATCAACAGTATCAGCCTCAGCAATATCCTGTGCCGATATGTATAATGGCGTCAGAAATGTGATGGAAATAATGATGATAGCAGCGTATAACCGCATATGCTGTGCTTTGAAATAATTAACAACGAAGCTACGGTTTGGTTGCATGTAAGAAAAGGAAAGATGCCTGAACCAGTAAATTACTTGTTTTCGACACGATACTGCTTGTATTCGCCATATGCAGCACATTGATCCGATGAGCTACACGACGAAATGATGATCGCGAGAATAACTATAGTTGCAAGAAGCGCTGCTATTTTCTTCATATGACGGAGAGGTGATTGCTATTTTCAAATTATTTTAATACACAAATGTATTCACATTTTGCTTTAGTATAACATACAAAACAGATATTTATTGTATTTTATTAACGATATCAGCTCAAAAACTTCACTAAAAAGTTTTTGAGCTGA
>DGQJ01000130.1:7271-9085 GCA_002389705.1 Bacteroidales bacterium UBA4417 | reverse complement strand
TTTCAATGGAGAGTCATTCAGGAAACCTCCCAGGTGTAAGTCGCTGATCTGCACAATTCTGTACCCATCGAAATCTTTCGGTAGATTTTTAACTGCGATTTCGACAGAATATACTTTGTAATTGGTTACCCAGAAAAACATCCCGGAAATGTATAGTAACATCACTACCGAAGCAATGCCGGCAGCGGTGAGCAGGAAGATACGCGGGCGGTACCAGCGGCCTCCATACTTAATATTTTCGGGATTTACGTGCCTGATCACATTCAGCGGTATAATAAAAATATCGCTGAATACAACCAGGGTTAAAAATATACCTTTTCCGATAAGTAATATCAGCAATACACCGGGAAAATAAATGCGGAGAAATGAGTTCCACTCGTGCAGGGGAGTGAGTAATGCTGATAAAAAGAAGGTAAGTAATGCAATTAATGGAAGCCAGTAGAGTGTTGAAAATAGTTTTTTGAAACGGGTCGCAAAATACTTCCTCACCGAGAACCAATAGCGCATATCGATAACAGCCATCAATGCAAGCAACACCAACCGCCCTGAATATTTGGGCAATTCGTAGATGCCGGCTGCCATTATTATTGCAACAACGGCTACCATCTGCAGAAAATATCCAAACTTAACTACCCTCATTGCTTTTCTCTCAAAAGTTGTGAAATTAGAAAATATTCAAATATCCTGGTTAAAAAAATATCGGAAACCGTAATTTAGAAACGATGTCGTCAGGTCAGTTTAAAACCAGAAACCAATATCGATTCCCAAACGGGGCACAATTCCGCTATAGCCGTAATCGCTGAATTCACCATTACCCGAATTGCTGTTATTGTCGTAATTAAAAGTTTTCCTGATACCGCCACCAGTGTATATATCCAGGTTTATCCGGTTAGCGAATGAATATGACCATCCGAACAGCATACCACCGCCAAAAGCGTCGAAAGTATCCAGTATCCAGGCATTGGGAACACTGCTGGCGTAATCAATGGTCTCGGTTTCGAAGTACTGGTTAAGCACATAAGGCGCAAAATAAAGCCTGTGACTGTCCCTGGGCCTGATAACCGTATACACGTGAAACCGCATCTGCAACTCGGTACGTACACCCCAGTTTTTCTCGTATTCCGAATCTTCGAACTTAAGACCGGCAGCCAGGAAAAAGCTGGTGTTTGGTTGAAAAAACCGCTCAAAGCCAAGTTGAAAAGTGCTTTGTGTAAAAAGCGATGCCGACATTTTTAACAGGTTTTTATACTCAGGCGAATTGGAGGTTGCCAATATCTGGGCCCGCGAACCTGCTACAAAAAACATAATAACTATTACAATACAAAACTTTTTCATAAAAGAAGTTTAACGTTAATAACCAGTCAGTTACTGTTTTTAGTAATTCCCCGGATAACTACATAGCAAATATAAAAGAATATCGCAACCGGAAACATGGACTTTGAAAAGAAAGCAAAAAGTCAGGGTCAGTTTTTTTAATTTTAGCAGACAAAATAACTGAAAAGAANNACTTGTCAGTATATTGATTACTTTTGCACTCCGATTTTGAAGAAACTAATCGTTTATTCATTTACCATTGGAGAGATGGGTGAGTGGCTGAAACCAACAGTTTGCTAAACTGTCGTACTCGATTAGGGTACCGGGGGTTCGAATCCCCCTTTCTCCGCCAGTTCTTTATATGTTTTTAACTGAAAAATAAGTCCGGGGTATAGCGCAGTCCGGTTAGCGCACCTGGTTTGGGACCAGGGGGTCGTAGGTTCGAATCCTACTACCCCGACTTTAAAGCCTGCAAATCAATGATTTGCAGGCTTTTTTTT